>DAIUCR010000011.1:26008-27693 GCA_036846065.1 Patescibacteria group bacterium
ATCAATGAAGTGGAAGCATCCGCAGGGGGAGTCATTCTGTTCATCGACGAACTTCATACCATTATTGGCGCAGGTGGTGCCGAGGGTGCGGTTGATGCGGGCAATCTCCTTAAGCCCGCACTTGCACGTGGCAAACTCCGCACGATAGGTGCAACGACGATCAAAGAGTATCGCCAGCATATCGAAAAGGACGCCGCATTCGAACGCCGTTTCCAGCCTGTTATGGTTGAGGAGCCCGATGCGAAAGATGCTATTGCGATCTTGCGCGGTATCAAAGAAAAATATGAAGTGCATCACGGGGTGCGTATCACCGACAGCGCAGTCGTCGCTGCGGTGAATCTTTCGACGCGTTACATTGCAGATCGTTTTCTTCCCGACAAGGCGATTGATCTTGTTGATGAGGCGGCGGCGACACTCCGTATTTCGATTGACTCAAAACCGATTGAGATCGATGTGCTTCATCGAGAACTCCGCCGATTGGAAATCGAGCGTGAGGCAATGAAGAAAGAAAAAGATGTTGCGTCGAAAGAGCGCCTCAGTGTTATTGAAAAAGAAATTGCGGAACTCAAAGAAAAGAATCAGGGGCTTGAATTGCGCTGGAAACACGAGAAAGAGTCGATCGATGTAATGAAAGAATTCACTGCGAAAATAGACGCGCTTCGTGGTGAGGCTATTCAGGCGGAGCGTCGCGGGGATCTTGCGCGTGTCGCGGAGATAAATTACGGCACCATTCCGACACTCGAGAAGAACATGAAAGATGCGGAAGAAAAGATGCTCAAAGAAAAGGGTGCGCGCATGCTCAAAGAAGAAGTAACCGACGAAGATATTGCGGGTATTGTTGCGCGCTGGACGGGCATCCCTGCCGAGAAGATGCTTGCAGAGGAATCGAAGAAACTTTTGCACATGGAGGCTGAACTCGGCGCACGACTCATCGGACAAACTGAAGCAGTGAAGTCGGTGTCGAATGCGATACGCCGCTCTCGTGCGGGTATTCGTGATGAACGCAAACCTATAGGCTCATTCCTCTTCCTTGGTCCAACGGGAGTGGGGAAGACCGAGCTTGCAAAGTCGCTCGCGGAATTCCTCTTTGCGGATGAGCACATGATGGTGCGCCTCGATATGAGTGAATACATGGAGAAGCATACCGTCGCGCGCCTTATCGGTGCACCTCCTGGCTATATCGGACATGATGAGGGCGGGCAATTGACCGAAGCTGTTCGTCGTCATCCATACAGTGTGATACTCCTTGATGAGATAGAGAAAGCGCATCGCGACGTGCTCAATGTGCTGCTTCAGGTGATGGACGACGGACGGCTTACCGATGCAAAGGGTCGCACAGTGAACTTCCGCAACACGGTCATCATCATGACTTCTAATCTTGGCTCACCCGAAATAGCAGAGCATGTGGGAGACACTGCGAAGCAAAAGAATGCCATCGAGGCAGTACTCAAGACCGCGCTTCCTCCGGAATTCTTAAATCGCATCGACGCGACGATCATTTTCCAACCACTTTCAAAGAGTGAGATCGGCGACATTGTTGGACTTCAACTTGCGCAGGTGGGTGTGCGTCTCGGAGAAAAACACATGACCATCGAGACAACTCCCGCACTCGGTAAGCTTGTTGCAGACTTAGGGTATGACCCTGTCTTTGGCGCACGCCCACTCAAGCGTGTCATTCAAGACAA
>DAIUCR010000012.1:0-21900 GCA_036846065.1 Patescibacteria group bacterium
CATCCGAACAAAGTGGAGTATAACAAAAAATAAAGAAATTGCGAAAAACTCACCACCCAAAATGGAGTTCATCGATCTTTACTTACTTGTACCCTCCTAACGCTTTGCGGTCTTCTTCTCGAATGCGACACCCCAGGCATGCATGACTTTCAATACGGGTTCAAGAGATTTCCCAAGTGGAGAAAGTTTATATTCAACGCGTGGAGGAACTTCAGGGTAAACTTTTCGTTCAATAATGCCCTGCTTCTCAAGAGTTGCGAGACGAAGAGAGAGAGTGCGTGGCGAAATTCCGTTTAGCGCTTTCTCTACCTGACCAAATCGTCGCATACCCAAAGAGAGCTCATTGATGATGAGTACTGACCACTTACTGCCGATCACCTCGAGAGTATTTTCCACAGGTGAATGAATATCCTTTTTAATATATTTTTTCATATAGTTTGGAAATGTTTAGCTACTACATAACACATCTCAGATATCTATAAGTATACGACCGAAAGGAAGAGAAAGTCAAATGCAAATTTTTTGCATTTGCACAAAAGATCCACATATAAAGTTTTTTATGTCCCCTTACAACTTGTTGACGGACGATATCCTTTTGCCTCCGCATCTTCTTTTGATGAGAACCAGACCTTGTTTTCATCGTGTATACGCTTCACTCCCGCACACCAAGGAAGATAATAGACCTTTCCAGATCGCGATCCCACAAAAAGTCCTTTAATGAGCACCGATTCCTGCGTAGGTAATTCACCGATAGGATCGGAAATCCCTCCCTCTTTTACGCTTAAAACTCCCCTATCCGCTGTTTTTTGCCCCACAATGCGTAATTCATCATGCCTTTTTTCTTCGAGTGCAGAAAGGCGCCCAAGTCCGAATCCACCCAAGGACACAAGGAGGACAACCAAAATAACAAAGATATCCCTCGATATATCGGGAATTGTCTTGATTTTATTTAGAAGTTCTGTTAATCTCATGAGACGTAAATTTATATAAGCATATTACGTAGAATACCGATTTATGGCAACAAAGAAATCAGGAGGTTCATCAAAGAACTTACGTGACTCAAATCCAAAATATCTTGGAACGAAACTTCATGACGGCCAGGCGACTGGTACAGGAATGATCATTGTTCGTCAGCGTGGTACACGTATCGTCGCTGGTGCAAACGTACGAGTTGGAAAGGATCACACACTCTACGCAGCAAAGGCTGGAACAGTGAAGTTCAAGACCGTTCGCAAGACGCGTTTCGATGGACAAACCATCACAAAGAAAATGGCATACGTCGCATAACTTGCAACGTTACCACTTCAGGAAAAAACATCCCCTCTGGGATGTTTTTTTTGTAAATAGATCTTTCGGACTTTTGTACATAAAAAAACACACTCTTTCGAGTGTGTTTTTTATGCACGAGATTTCTTATACAGCTTCTGCCTCGGACTCGATGACAAGTTTGAACTCTGCCTTCTTTCCATTTAACTCAACAGTGACAGTGAAATCTCCAAGGACCTTGAATGGTTTCTCAATGATGATGTGCTCTCCTGGAATAGCGACACCGACCATCTTTCCAAGCTCAAGCGCAAGCTCGTCTGCACTCACTCCAGCGTAGAGGTGACCCTCTTCGTTTGCAGCACGTTTTACCGTGATGACTGCTTTCGTGATCGCTTCAAATGCGTTCTGAAGCTTCTCCTCTTGCTTCTTCTTCTCTACCTGGCGCTTTTCTTGCATCTGCGCAACGCGCTTTGCAGAAGACTTTGTGACCGCCTCAGCGAGACCCTTCGCAAACAAAAAATTGCGCGCGAATCCTGGTGCAACATCAACAAGGTCATACTTCTTTCCAACCTTTACTACATCCGACAATAGTATAACTTTCATAGATAATACGTATTTAGTTCGTATAAGACATCCTTGTGAACTAAAGGTCCACAGGTAAAAGATGTGTTCGTATTATATGGATATTTGCCTAAAAAGCAAATAACAAGAAGCTATTTGAGTGGGAGTCCTTTACGGAGAAGCTCGATCGCTTTATCGAGCTGTGGATCTCGATCATTCTCAATATCTTCTTTTGTGATATCAACTTTCACGTCCGGTTCAAGGCCGCCCGCTGAAAGATTTGTACCATTTGGAGTGATCCAGCGCGCGATAGTGATCTTGAGAGATGTGTCTTCAGTGATCGGCACAAGTTCTTGCACTGACCCCTTTCCAAATGTTTTTGTTCCCACAAGCGTTGCGATACCATGCTCCTGAAGTGCACCCGCAAGGATCTCCGCCGCAGAAGCAGAACCTCCATCGGCAAGAATGATGAATCGGAAATCATCACCAAATACATTGTATCCCTTACTGCGATACACGCGCCCTGCGCCACCCTTCTCTTCTTCACTTACGATGACCTTACCCTGAGGAAGGAACCAGCTCGCCATCTCAACAGCAACCTCAAGATATCCACCCGGATTCCCGCGTACATCGAGCACCAACTTTGTCGCACCAGACTGTGCAAATTCGCGAAGTGCACCACGGAAGAGTTCCGCACCTGTTGCAGGGAAACCATACAGACGAATAATGAACACGTCTCCCCTCTTCTCCGTATCAATAGTAGGAAGTGAAATGACCTCACGTACCACTTTCACCTCAAACGGCTCTGTAACGCCATCGCGATAAAGAAGTAGCTTCACTGGCTTTCCCACCTCACCGCGTATCAAATAAAGCGCTTTATCAACCGTCATTTCAGTAGTGGTCGCATTATCGATCTTGAGGATCTTATCCCCCTTCATTATTCCCGCACGCTCTGAGGGAGAATCCTTAAGCGGGGCAATAACTGTAAGGAATCCGTCTTTTGCACCGATCTGCATACCGACACCACCAAATGAACCCTGTACATCCTGCTCAAATAGTGATTTTTCCTGTGGAGGAAGGAAGTAGGTGTATGGGTCACCAAGAGAATTTGCGAGTCCCGATATCGCGCCCCAAACCTTTTCTTGATTGGAAACAGCATCGTGTTTTGTTGGAACATATTTATCATTAATAACATTCCATGCTCTCCAAAATTGTTCAAAATCTGCGGGGTCACCATTCTTTGCAGTAACTTCAGTGCGATCCAAGACGCATGGAACCTCTGCGCCCTTTCCGTCGATACATGTCTTTAATTCCTGCGAAGGAACTCCAGAAATTGTTGTCGTGGGTTTTTCTGAAACATTTACAACTCCGAGAACTTTATTCGCTTCGGGACGATTGTGATATCCAATAAACACGCCACTCGCAAAAAGAAGAGCGGCAAAAATTACACTGAGAAGAGTGCGGACAGAAGGTTGTCCAAATGATTTCATTACACCCATTATTCCAGAGAGACTCCTTAGGGTCAAACGCACGATACAAACATAGCCAAAGAAGATATGCCTCGGTATAATATCAATTAATGATATCGCGATATAAATACCACAAACTCACATGGATAGACATGGAGTCACCTTCACACGAAGAAGTGCGACAGATCATGGAGGAGTTTGACATTCATCCCATTATCGCAGATGAGCTCCTTGGTCCATCACTTCGCCCGAAGGTCGACCACTACGAGAATCTTATTTATCTTATCCTCCACTTCCCCGCGATACGCCATACACACAAGAATTCAACACAGGAAGTAGACTTTATCATCGGAAAGGAATTCCTCGTAACAGTACGATACGAACTCCTTGATCCCCTCCACAAATTCTCAAAGGTCTTTGAAGTGAATTCAATACTCGACAAAAGTGACATCGGTGAGCACGCCGGCTTTCTCTTCTTCTACATGATCAGAAAGATCTACTCATCGCTCGCACACGAACTCGGCATCGTCGGCGAATCACTCCGAGAGGTTGAAGACCGCATCTTCAAAGGTGAGGAGCGTAAGATGGTGGAGCAACTTTCGATCATTCATCGCGACCTCCTTGAATTCAGACGCGCACTACGCATGCACAAGCCCGTACTCCAGTCCCTCGGAATCGCGTGCGAAAATTTCTTCGGAAAAGAATTCACTCACTATACGGACAATATCATCGGTGAATATTTGAAAGTCGACGAACTCCTTGAGGACCAAAAAGAGATACTCAGTGATCTACGTGAGACGAATAACTCTCTTCTTTCCACAAAAACAAATGAAGTCATGAAGTTGCTTACCATCATGACATTCGTTATGTTCCCTGCAAACCTGATCAGTTCGATCTTCGGAATGAATGCAACTCACATACCCATCATTGGCTCGACATATGATTTTTGGGTCGTACTCGCGATCATGGGCTTTGTTGCCTCATCAACATTCTTCTTCTTTAAACACAAGAAATGGCTCTAATCCGACTTTACAATACTGCCTCACGTGAGGTTGAAGAATTTACACCACCCCCACCTCACGTTGTCACGATGTATAACTGCGGCCCGACCGTCTACAACTTTGCGCACATCGGCAACCTACGGAGCTACGTCTTTGCAGACACGCTAAGGCGCACACTTGAGCATGCGGGATATGAAGTGAAACAGATCGTGAACATCACTGACGTTGGGCATTTGGTCTCTGACGATGACGAAGGTGATGACAAAATAGAACTCGGTGCCAAGCGCGAAGGGAAAAGCGTCGAATATATCATCGGGAGATACTCTGATGCATTCTTCGCGGACCTCGAAGCACTCAACATCAAAAGTGCCACAAAATATCCACGCGCAACAAAATATATCGATGAACAAAAAAGACTCATCGAGACACTCGCTGAAAAAGGATATACCTATTCCACTCCGGACGGTATTTATTTTGATACACAAAAATTTCCTCGCTATGCAGACTTCGCAAGGCTCGATGTTGAAGGAATGAAAGCGGGTGCACGAGTTGCACTCGGAGAAAAGCGCAATCCAACCGATTTTGCGCTCTGGAAATTTTCTCCTGAAGACGGTCAGAAACGAGAACAAGAATGGCTCTCGCCTCTTGGTTTAAACAAAATGGGATTTCCTGGATGGCACATCGAATGCTCGGCAATCGCAATAAGAGAGCTTGGTGAGACCATTGATATTCACACCGGAGGTATCGACCATATCCCCGTCCACCACACGAATGAGATCGCACAAAGTGAGTGCGCAACAGGAAAACCTTTCGTGAGATATTGGATGCACTCTGCGTTCATGAATGTAGACGGACAAAAGATGTCAAAGTCATTAGGCAACACCTATCGCCTTTCCGACCTCGCCCTACACGGAATTACCCCACTCGGTTTTCGTTATTGGTTACTGACAGCACACTACCGCACGCAAGTGAACTTCACGTGGGAAGCAGTCGAGGGGGCGCAGAAGGCACTAACCAAAATGCGTAAAGCTATTCATGAGCTACCAGATGGTGGAGCACCCTCCACGAGTGAAGATGGAACCACTATTATGATAAATTTTGAGCTTGCAATTTCAGAAGATTTGCAAACATCTGCCGTTATTTCACAAATATGGGATTTATTAAAAAATACCAATCCTTCACGTGACATTACTCCTGCAAACCTTAAGGCAACGATTCTCGAATTTGATAAGGTTCTAGGTTTAAATTTGCATGAAATAGAAGAGGAAGAAGTCATACCAATTACCCCACAACTCCAAGCACTACTCGATGCACGACAAGAAGCACGTGCGACAAAGAATTACGCAGAGTCAGATCGACTTCGTGATGAGATAAAAAAACTTGGTTACGAGGTAAAAGATACTCCAAACGGGCAAAAACTCGAACGTATCTAGTGAGCAAAAATCGATAGCAATATTCACATTGCATACTAATAGTTAGTGTGCTAAGCTTTTCGGACTATGCCAAAAATAAACGACAAAATGGACTGGAGCAAGAGCTTCATGTACCAGATACACCAAACATATTTTTTCGCCCAAAAACGCCTCGAGCATGAACTCCTTCTTGCGAAAGGAATATCATTCTCACAGTTTCTTATCCTTCTCGGGCTTAAGTGCAAAGAGTCTTCATCTCAGACAGAGATCGCAGATTTTCTCTATCTTACCGAAGCGACAGTTTCTCGCCACATCACTGCGCTCGAAAAAGGAAAATATCTCACGCGCAAAGAAGATCCGAACAACAGACGCAAACACATCCTTGGCCTCACGCCAAAAGGACTGAAAGCTTTCACTTCCGCACACAAAATAATCGAAGACGAACTCAAGGATATCTTCGGGCCGATACCAAAGAAAGATCGTGCACTCATCGGAGAGGCTTTCGAGCGAGTACTCGCAAAATTACTCAAAAAGTAAGAGGAAGCATATGAATTTCATAAAACAAAAAGACCAAGCAATACTTACGGCAAAAAAGATCTGGGGGCGATTCTCTCGACTCTCCTTGCGAGACCGTAGCATGGTTGTTGGCGCAATCATTCTCGTGCTTATTCTTATCGCAAATCTTGGCGGAAGTGAGAATATTTCCGAATCAACAACATCCGGTGTACGCGAAGTACGCGTCGCAAGCATCGCAGAACTTTCTTCGCACTCCCTACCCCTCTCTCTTCTCGGCACGGTCACCTCAAGGAATGAAGCGACGATACGCGCGGAAGCATCAGGAAAGATAGTCGGTGTATACAAAAAACTTGGTGATTACGCGGAAGCAGGTGCTGTTATCGCAGAATTCGAGAACAGCACGGAACGCGCACAATTACTCCAAGCACAAGGAGCATATGAGGCGGCAAAGGCGCAACAAGATATTGCAAGCATCAACTCAGGGACAACGGGCACATCCCTCGTGGAAGCAAAGACTCAAGCACTGAATACGATATTTTCGGCGTACGGAGCGCTCGACGACGCAATACGAACAAAGACAGACCCTGCGTTCCGAAACCCACAGACACGTGAAGCGAAGTTCCTGATCACTATTTCGGACGCAAAACTCGTCATCACTCTTGAGGAAAAACGCATTGCCATCGAAGAGATGCTCCGCGCACGTAATGAGATCAACAAGACACTCACCACAAACAGTGACCTTTCTACTCAATTATCAACAGTGGAGAGCGAAGCGAGATATATCAGAGATTATCTCGATGACCTTAATCTCGCACTCTCGCGCGCTATTGCCGACACAAATGCTTCTACGGGAACAATAGAAGGACTCAAAGTATCATCAGGTATTGCACGAAACACCGTAAGTGGAACACTCTCTACTGTCACGATCTCACGCAACGCACTTTCTGCGAGCACCGGAGCGGAACAGATCGCAAACAAGAACTACAATGATCAAGGAAGCGGAAGTATCACCGATGCAGGACTTAAGTCCGCACTTGGTAATCTGCGTGCAGCAGAATCACGACTCGCAAAAACGATCGTACGCAGTCCTATTTCAGGAACCATTAATTCCTTGTCGATAAAAACAGGAGACTTTATTTCCCCGTTTACAGAGATTGCCGTTGTTTCAAACAATGGCGCGCTTGAAGTCCTCGCATATGCAACAGAAGATGACGCTGCAAGTCTCTCTGTTGGAAATTCAGTTTCACTTGAAAAGAACGTCACCGGAGTGATCACACGTATCGCGCCCGCACTCGACCCGAGAACAAAGAAGATTGAAGTGCGTATCGGCATCACAAGCGGAACAGGTGCGCTTATCAATGGCCAATCAGTGCGTGCAAACATCAAGCGCATAAACACAAAAACAACTTCAAGTAGCAAGGATATACAGATCCCGATTTCTGCTCTCAAAATGACGCCAACAGGTGCGCTCGTATTCACCGTAAATACGGAAAACTTGCTTGAGTCGCATATCGTCACCCTTGGTGCACTGCTTGGAAACGATATCGTAATCACGGGCGGAATCACAAGAGATATGGAGATAGTGATCGATGCGCGCGGACTCAAGGAAGGGATGGAAGTTACTGTAACAAAATAATTCCATGCATAAACTCTGGATATTTTTTCTCAAGAAACGAGCATTTACCTACATGCTCATGGGTGCACTCACTTTCGGTGGGCTCTATTCTCTGACCGTCATACCAAAAGAATCCTCACCAGAAGTTGTTATCCCCGTTGGCATCGTCACCACAACGCTTCGTGGTGCATCCGCAGAAGACACAGAGAAACTCATTACGAATCAACTCGAGGATGAGATCGCAAATCTCGAAAACATCGACAAAGTAACCTCCTCATCACGCGAGGGTGTTTCTGTCGTATCAGCACAATTTAACGCAAGTGCAAATATCGATAAATCGATACAAGATCTCAAGGATGCCGTCGACAAAGCGAAGGTGTCCTTCCCTAGCGACGCAGACGAACCAACCGTGACGCGGGTGAATTTCGCAGACCAACCGATCCTTATCATCTCCGCATCTTCTGATATGCCAGAGAAACAACTCACCCTACTCGGTGATGAGCTCAAGGATGAAATAAAAAAGATACGAGGTATCTCAAAAGTAGAAATAGCTGGCACAAGAAAGCAGGAAGTTGGCATTGTTGTGAAGAAACAGATGCTTGAGAAATATGGATTGAGCCTCGATCAGGTTATGGCGGGAATCTCAGGAGCGAACGCATCGTCACCGATCGGAAGCATTACGGTGTCGGATGTTGACTATCCGATCAAATTTGCCGGCTCCATCGAAGAACCAGGGCAGCTTCCTGATATAACAATATCCTCACAAAACGGTGTCCCCGTGTATTTGCGCGACATCGCATTCATTGCAGATGGACTCGAAGCGTCAAGAACATTCTCGCGGCAATCGGTTGGAGGCGCACCATCAACGCAAGCGATCACGCTCAATATCTACAAAAAGACCGGCGGGGACGTGACGGTCATTACCGACAACGTCAAAGAGCGCATCGAGGAACTCAAAGGAACACTTCTTGTCGGCGCAGACATTGTCGTCTCATTTGACCGTGGAGCACTGGTGCAAAAAGACCTTAAGGAACTCTCCCGCATCGGCATCGAGACCGTCCTCCTTGTCATGCTCATGCTTTTCCTCACGATCGGATGGCGTGAGTCAGTCGTTGCAGCACTCTCTATTCCCCTCTCATTCGTCATCGCATTCATAGGACTCTATGTCTCAGGAAATACGATCAATTTCCTTTCGCTTTTTTCACTCATCTTGGCGATCGGTATTCTCGTTGATTCTGGCATCGTTATCACAGAAGCGATACACACCAGAACAAAGCGGTATGGCAATGCTGAAGATGCAGCGATCGCTTCTATCAAAGAATACGCATGGCCACTCATTGCGGGTACAATGACAACGGTCGCCGTCTTTGCTCCACTCTTCTTCCTTTCAGGGATCGTCGGGAAATTCATTGCATCCATTCCCTTTACGCTTATCTTTGTGCTTCTCGCATCACTTGTCGTAGCACTTGGCATGGTTCCCCTGCTTGCCGTACTCATCACAAAAGAACACAAGAGCACCTTTGAAGACAAGCAGGAGGAATATTCCATGCGTGCACGAGAATGGTATAAAACATTTCTTGGACGCATTCTTGATAGTAAAAAAACACAAAATCGATTTCTTCTCACGATGATCGTTGGATTCTTTGTTGCACTCGCTTTGCCGATCACCGGACTTGTTAAGGTCTCATTCTTTCCTCAAGATGATCAAGATTTCATCTACATCGAGATAGAAAAACCTCAAGGAACTCCGCTTGCGGTCACCGATCTCTCTACACGTGAAGTCGAAGAATTTCTCTATGATTATTCAGATGCGGAATCATTCGTAAGTACAGTCGGCTCAGGGTCCGGCTTTAGCGGAGGAGGTCAAAATACGAAGATAGCAAACATTACCGTCCTTCTCAGAAAAGATCGCACTAAAACTTCAACGGAAATAGTCGACGAATTACGCGAAAAACTTTCGTCGATAAAAAGTGCAAACGTAAAAGTACTTCAAGCTAAAAATGGACCACCGGGAAGCGATCCTGTTGTCATTAAATTCTTGGGTGATGATCTAAACGAGCTTACACTTGCAACAACAAAAGCAGAGAAGCTTCTTCAAGAAATATCGGGAACTATCGATGTGGAAACATCACTACGCGACGACGGTACACAATTTACTATTTCCATAGACCGTGCAAAAGCCGCACAAGTAGGACTTTCTGCGGGACGAGTTGCACAAATACTTCGCACTTCGGTCTCAGGGGTGAACGCAACGACAATTCGCAGTCAAGAAAAAGACATCAACGTACTGATGAAGCTTGATTTGAATAGTGCTTTCATAAACCCTGAAGATACCAACAAAACAACGATTGACAGCATTAAACAAATACCGATTGCGACCGCGAAAGGAACAGTTATTATGGGTTCGCTCATCTCAGTTAACCTCGAGCAGAGTCGTGCAGTCATTAGTCACGAGAGCCAAAGACGAGTCGCGACAGTTTCTTCAAAGCTCGCAACTGGCATCACTGCACTTGAAGTAACGAACGACTTTCGTGATCGCATCTCCGAGCTTGAATTACCTGAAAGTGTACAGATCGATTTCGGAGGAGAAGACGAAGATGTAAATAAGACATTCAAGGAGATGGGGCTCGCACTCCTTGCGGGAATGGCGCTCATGCTTTCCATTCTCGTCCTAGAATTCAATTCATTCCGATTTACGCTCTACCTCCTGTCAGTCATACCACTGTCGCTTATTGGAGTATTCTTTGGGCTTGCCATCACTGGCCAAGCACTCTCCTTCTCTTCAATGCTTGGAGTCATTGCTCTTGCGGGAGTGATCATTAATCATGCGATCATTCTTCTTGATTCCGTATTACACCTACTACGAAAAGAAATAGGAAAGCCACTTCGCGATGTCATCATCGAAGCATCGGCAATACGCCTCCGTCCTATCTTCCTCACAACGGTGACAACGGTGATCGGTATGATCCCGCTTTCGGGCGCCTCGGCACTTTGGGGTCCACTCGCATTCGCCATCATGTTCGGTCTCGCATTTGCAATGATCCTCACTCTCATCTTGCTTCCCGTGCTCTTCTATAAGTGGCCAGGAAAAGAGTTCGCAGAAAAAATAGACGCAAAAAATACTGATTAGACATTGCACTAAAACATGGTAGAAATAGTGCAGATAAGTTCTATTTCATTCACCATAAGGAGAAATACCATGTTAGCCCATAAGGGAATTGAAGGTGTTATCGCCTTCATTACTCCGGAGATCAGTATCGACCAATCCCTGCGCACCTACAGTGGTGGGCTCGGTGTCATCGGCGGAGGAATGATCGGAGCAGCATTCCGCTCAAATTTTCCGCTTGTTGCGGTATCACTTTTGTACACCGAAGGATACTACGATCAAGGGGTTGATCATCACCCCGAAGGACGTTCGCGCATGACGATCGATTATCCTTCACGCACCTACGACGACATCCTCGAAGACACGGGGGTCATCGTCACGGTGTATGTAACTGGAGCACCGATCCACGCGCGCATACGAAGACTTCCTCGAGGGAAGTTCAATACGACCGAGGTCTTATTCCTTGATGTTGATATTCCCGAAAATGACTACCTCTCACGACTGAATGGGAAAAGACTTTACCCATGTCTTGAGACAACAGGCAATAGCAAGGAACACAACGACGAAAGACGTGTTGCTCAATCGATCATCCTTGGTTTTGGTGCGATAAAAGCGCTGAGGGCACTCAATTACGATGTTGCACTCTACCACTTAAATGAAGGGCACGCGGGATTCGTACCGCTCGCCCTCGCGCAACAGTTCCAGACAGAAGGAAATGATCAAGAGAGGACAAGAATGCTCGTGCGGAGTAAGGTGGTATTTACCACACACACCCCGGTCGCAGCAGGAAACCCAAAGTATCCCGCACGTATGATCAACCACTTTCTGTCTGATGAGTCACTTCAGTATTTTGTGAACGATGCAACACTTGATGGATATTTCGACCTCACCGCATCATCACTTCTTCTTTCCTTTATGGCAAACGGTGTTTCAAAAAAACACGGAGAAGTATCACGGAAGATGTGGCAAGGATTGAAGCATGGCGCACCAATAATCTCTGTGACAAATGGTTCAGATCCGTATTTCTGGCAACACAAGGAATACAAACATGCCGAAACTAAGGAAGAACTGGCACAAGTGAAACGCAAATATAAACGTGAGCTTCTTGAGCTCGTTCATCGCGTCACAGGAAAGATGTGGAGCGAAGAGATACTCACGATCGTCTGGGCGAGACGATTTGCAGGATATAAGCGGCCAGGGCTTTTGTTTGCTGATTACGAATGGATCGTACGACATCTTCATGAAAACAAGTTGCAGGTCATCATGGCGGGCAAACCCCACCCCGATGACGGCAATATGATCAATGAGTGGAACAACCTCTTGCGTAAAGCATACGGGTTACCCAATCTCGTCGTACTCAATGGGTACGAGCTTGATCTCAGTCGTACACTCAAGGCGGGCGCAGACGTATGGCTCAATAACCCCGCATCACCACTCGAAGCAGCAGGCACATCCGGACACAGTGCTACGATGAATGGCGCTATCAACATGTCGACTCCTGATGGGTGGTACCTCGAAGCGAACGAGGAATTCTATTTTCGTTTTGGACTTGATCATCACCGTGATGGCCAGGATAAGATAGATGGTATTGCGCTCCGAAAATGCATCGACGAACGTGTTCTACCTATGTATTACGGAGACAAAGGACACTGGTACCACATGGCACTTAACGCAAAACTGGAAGCGGAAGAGATGTGGTCCTCAGACAGAATGCTTCGAGACTATGTGGAGCATATTTACAGACCAGTGCTCAAAAAAGTAGTGTAATCGATAGAAATATCAAAAACATTCGAACCCCACGGTATATTCCGTGGGGATTTTTTTATCTCAACGGTCAACATTATGAAAAAGTATTATTTGAACACAAAAAATACCCAAAACGCAAGAGTATTTATTCCCCAGATTACCCACAGACTTACACAGGTTTGGAGATTTATTGACCTTCCGAAGACTGTGTTAGAATACTCACATCATGGCTTACGTTCCAATGACCGCACTACGTCTTCCTCCTCAACATATTGAGTCTGAACAAGCGCTCTTAGGAGCGATCATGCTTCGTTCCGAATCACTCTACGATATCAACGACATCATTCATTCAAATGCATTTTATGCAGAAAAACATCGCACTATCTACGATGCGATGATCGAACTCCAGCAAAAACATGAACCAATAGATATCCTCACGCTCGCCACACGCCTCGAGGCAAGGGGGCAACTCGAACAGATCGGTGGGCGCGCATATCTTGCGGAATTAAGTGGAGTGGTCCCCTCTTCCGCGAATGCAAAATTCTACGCCGAGACCGTACGAAAGAAGTTCATCATGCGCGAACTCATCACGACAGCAAATCATGTCTCTGAACTTGGATACAAAAGCGAGCTCGAGCTTGAAGCAGTACTCGATGAAGCAGAACGAAAAATATTCGAGGTCACCAACATGACCGGAAGCCAAGAGATCATCGACATCAAAGATGCGTTGATCGAAGCATGGGACCGTATTGAAAAATTACACCAATCCGGTGAAGGTATTCGTGGTGTCCCAACAGGATTCGCCTCGCTCGACAATATGCTCTCCGGTCTCCAAAAGTCAGACCTCATCATCCTTGCCGCACGTCCATCAATGGGAAAGACCTCGCTCGCGCTCGACATCGCAAGGCGTGCTGCAGTAAATCACGGCGTTCCCGTTGGAATTTTCTCACTCGAAATGAGTTCACAGCAATTGATCGACCGCATGCTCGCAGCAGAAAGCTCTGTCGACGCATGGCGCCTCCGCACGGGAAAACTTTCTCAGGATACTGAGTTTGCATATATCCGTGAAGGACTCGATCGACTCTCCAAAGCACCGATCTACATCAATGATCAAGCCGGTATTAACATCTTGAACATGCGTTCCGCAGTGAGACGCTTAAAAAGCGAGCACAATCTTGGTCTCGTCATTGTTGACTACCTTCAGCTCATGACACCTGTTCACTCAACCGACAACATGGTCCAACAGGTCACGGAGATCTCCCGCTCACTCAAAGGGCTCGCAAAAGAGCTCGACGTTCCCGTGCTTGCACTCTCACAGCTCTCTCGTGCCGTGGAGCAGCGTGGTGGACGCCCTCGCCTCTCTGACCTTCGCGACTCAGGTTCCATCGAGCAAGACGCCGACGTGGTCATGTTCATTCATCGCGATGACAAGATGAACGAGAATTCCGAGAAGCCGGGCATCGCCGAGATCATGATAGAAAAGCACCGCAATGGCCCCACAGGCGTCGTAGAGCTCTTCTTTGACGGCAAACATACAACCTTCCGTGAGATAGAGAAACACCGCGCGACAAGTGATGCATTTGATGATATTTTCTAGTCTATGGATACGATTCAAAAGCTCTCCGCACACTTTGCACAATTCCCCGGAATCGGCGCACGCCAATCAAAGCGCTTTGTCTACTTCCTGCTCAAAAAAGATCGCGCATATTTACATGAGCTTGTCTCACTCATTAAGTCTCTTGAAGATTCCGTACTCGAATGTACGCGCTGTCATCGCTACTTTATGAAGAAACACAACGAAGCAAGTGATCAGTGCTCCGTATGCACAAACCCTGCGCGTCATAAAAACATCCTCATGATCGTCGAAAAAGATTCCGACCTTGAGGCGATCGAGCGCAGTGGCGTCTATCAAGGAAGCTATTTCATTCTCGGGGGAACACTCCCCATTCTCGAAAAAGATCCAGAATCAAAGATCCGAGTCCGAGAACTTTGCACACTTATCGAAAAAGAAAAATCTTTTATCAAAGAGATCATCCTTGCATGTGCAGTCACCCCCGAGAGCGAGCACACCGCCGAATATGTTCACGCGGCAATAGAGCCTATCGTAGAAGAAGCACACATCAAACTTACCTCACTTGGCCGTGGACTCTCGACAGGCACCGAACTCGAATACTCTGACGCGGACACCCTCCGCTTTGCCCTCGAAGGAAGGAAATAAGAAAAAATCCACGCAACAAAAAACCCCGAGGAGCGGGGCTTTTTTGTATTAGTTGATCGAGTCGATCTTCACTTCAGTGAAAGGTTGGCGATGGCCATTCTTTTTGAAGTAGCGGCTCTTTGGGCGGTACTTCACCACAAGCACCTTCTTTCCTTTTCCTTCTTCTACCAATACTGTAGCGGAGACCGTAGCACCCGTGATATATGGAGCTCCAACCTTTGTTGTTGCGCCATCATCAACTAAAAGCACCTTATCGAAAACCACTTTCCCGTCCTTGAGGTCAGAAAGCTTCTCGATGCGGAGCGTATCGCCCTTCTCGACTTTGTACTGCTTTCCTCCTGTGTGAATTACTGCGAATGACATAGTGCTGTGCATTTTACACGTATTTTAAAAGAATGCAACTAGGATAAATTGACTCACCATAAAACATGTGGTGATACGATCTTATTCCTCCTCAAATTTTGGCTTTTCAAGTAAAGACGGCTCTATACCAGGGGTTTCCCCCGTAATACGGGTTACATCCTTATCAAGCTTCCCCATCTCCTTATACGCGGCATTATAATGATTTACGGTGGTCCCCAAAGCATTCCCAAGGCGCCCCATATAGTCCTCATAGGCCTTGAGATGCTTTCCTAGCTCATCCACGCGCTTAATGATATCTTTTGCCGTTTCCTCTATCTTGAACGCCTTAAAGCCATATAGGACCGACTGGAGGTATGCAGCAAAGGTCGTTGGAGATACGATGATGACCTTTTTCTCGTTGTAGGCATAATCGATCAAATTGCGGGTATTTATCTTCACTGAACCCACCTCATTGATAAGGAGGTCATAGTAAATAGCCTCCGCGGGGATGAACATAAATGCAAAAGGAAGCGTCCCTTCTTCGGTGCGGATATATTTTGACGTCTCATCGATGCGCTTCTTCAGGTCATTCTTAAATTCCTTTTCGAGTTCTTCGCGCTGCTTATCATCGATTGCGTGCAAGACGCGATTGTAATTATCGAGCGAAAACTTTGCGTCCACAGGGATGACACCTTCTTTTGTCATGATGACCGCATCGACGGCATCGTTGTTCCCGAAACGATACTGCATCTTATACGCCCCCGGGGGGAGAATGTTCGACAAAATAAGCTCAAGCGAAGCTTCACCAAGATTGCCGCGCTGCTTCTGATGCTTGAGCACCTTCTCAAGATTTGCGAGCTGCTCTGCGATCGTCATAAAACGCGTTGTTGCTTCATTCGTCTTCGTTTGCTCGCGCGCAACGTCGACCAGACTCTTATTCATCTGCTCGTTGATCTCGCGTAACAATTTTTGTGATTCCGAAAATTGCGTGCGTACAGCATCGGTCATATCTCGACGCGATTCATTCAATTTTGCATCGAGCTGCTTCGTGAGCTCGCTCATCTGCTGCTGGAGAAGCATCATTCCCTGCCCCTCATCATGTGCGACCTCTTTTTTTCGACCAAAGATGAACCATGCCACAATGAGTCCAGCAAAAGCCCCGAGTAATACATAAACGAAAGTATTCATAGAATTATCCTATCACGAGCCCTTACGGCGCGGAAATATAAAGAATTTCGCAACTTCTACCGCAGCAATATTGAGTAGCACAACAGAGAAGAGGAGTGGAAGTTTTTCAACAAGATCAACTTCTGCAAGACGCAATAATTCACGGAGAGGTGGAATATAGAGCGCAGCGAGAAGTCCGGCGACTCCGAAAACGAGTGCGCCAATGAGATACTTGTTTGTCCACAAACGAATACGATATATCGGCATACGAAGATCTTTCATAGAGAACGCAATAAAGATCGTCCCCAATGTAAGTGCAACAAAGATCATTGTGCGCGCCTCAATGATCGGCGTATTCCACACAGAAATAAGCAACCAATACAGGAGGGAAAGAATAAGTCCGGAAATCATACCGACAATAATGATGAAGGATGTGAGTGTGCGCGAGAGCATCGTGCGTGCACCCGCAACCTTTGGATCTCGCTCCATGAGACCTTCTTCTTTGGGTTCAAATGCAAATGCAAAATTCATAAAACCTTCTGTCAGAATATTGATCCAAAGTATTTGCGCAGGGAGAAGTGGGATAGGTAGAGCAATGATGAGCGCGATGCCAACCACAATGATCTCAGAAAAAGAGGTAGAAAGGAGGTATGCGATGATCTTGCGAAGATTGTCGATAATGCGTCTCCCCTCCTCAATAGCGGCAACAATGATCGCAAAACTATTATTCAGCAAAATGAGATCAGAGGCTTCTTTTGCAACCTCAGTGCCCGAACCAAGCGCAACGCCAATATTCGCCGCACGAAGCGCAGGCGCATCATTTACTCCGTCGCCCGTCATTGCGACCACCTCACCCGATGCAGAAAGTAGGCGCACAAGACGTAGTTTATGCTCCGGAAGCATGCGAGAGAACACGGTCGTCATCTTCAACTTCTTTGCCAATTCATCATCATCAAGTGCGCCAACCTCGATACCAGAAAGAACATGATCACCTTCTTTCCAGATACCACACTCCATCGCGATCGAGTGCGCAGTCTGCGGATTATCCCCTGTCGCCATAATGACACGCGCCCCCGCACGTTGCGCAATAGCGATGGACTCCGGAACATCCTCACGGAGCGGATCATGAAGCACAATGAAGCCCATAAAGACCATATTCTTTGCGAGCTCCATTCTTTCTGTTCCATCTTCCCTCGGGAAAGCGTCGAGCATCATGTCCTTATACCCCACCGCGATGAGGCGCATACCCTTGCTCGTGTAATGCTTGAGTTCGTGCTCAAGTTGTGCGAGTATCTCCTTTTTCTTTGCATGTTCTTTTCCTTCGAGATAGACCGCATGTGCGTGCTCAAGAATATACTCCGGCGCACCAGTAATATATGCACGACGATGCTTTAGTCCACGAATACTGTGGAGGGACATTGCGATGCGATGCTTCGACTCA
Organism: Patescibacteria group bacterium; assembly: GCA_036846065.1. Classification (GTDB taxonomy): domain Bacteria; phylum Patescibacteriota; class Minisyncoccia; order Phycocordibacterales; family UBA6899; genus MHLP01. The sequence continues at coordinate 17,861 of DAIUCR010000012.1, forward strand.
AAAGGAAGCATGTCGATACGAGGATAATTCGAAAGAAGTTCGGTTTGATTGAGACCCGACGCGAGTGCCGCCGCAACGACCGCACGCTCCACGGGGCGACCGCGCACAATATCGACAACCGCTTCACCTTCGCCGCTTTTTTCAATGAAGGCATCCGACGCAAGTGTGGCAAACTCCAGTGCATCACGCTCATCTCCGTGTACTTCATGCGCAAGTGTGTCATCATTTTTCTTCTGCTCATCAAGGAGAATGGTGCCAAGTGTCACCACGCGGGCAACCTGCATTTCCGCCTTTGTGAGCGTTCCCGTCTTATCCGTAAGAATGACCGTCGTTGAACCAAGCGTTTCCGCAGCAAGAAGATTGCGCACGAGTCCGCCGCGCTTGAGTATCGCCTCCATACCAATGGCGAGTACCACAGTCACTGCCGCAGGAAGCCCCTCAGGGATCGCTGCAACTGCGATAGCGATGGAAATAAGCAGGAGTTCTGTGAACGGCTCCCCGCGAAGAAGTCCGAGCGTAAAGATGCCAATAAGCGCAAAGAGGACAATGCGTGTCAATAAGCGCGCAACATTGACCACGTTCTCTTGAAGGGGTGTTTTTAATTCTTCACCAGCACCAAGCGCCTCGGCAATAGCACCGATCTCTGTATGATTTCCCGTTGCAACGACGACCGCCACTCCTGACCCACTCGTCACCATCGTTCCCATAAAGAGCATGTTTTTTTGTTCAGAAGGAGGAAGCACTGTCTCAAGCACAACATCATTCTTTGACACATCGATCCACTCACCCGTGAGTGGTGACTCATTCACTTCGAGATTATGCGCAAGAATGACGCGCGCATCTGCGGGGATATTCACGCCGGTCTCGACGACAATGATATCCCCGGGAACGAGCTCGTCTGAAGAAACACGACTCTTTTGCCCATCCCGAATGACAACGGCAAATTTTTCTTGTGACGCGCGAAGTTTATCAAAGGCCTGATCCGCGCGACCCTCTTGATAAAGACTGATTCCAATATTAATGATGACCGCAATAAAAATGACGGTCGAATCAACATACTCCCCAAGAAGCGTCGTTACGATACCCGCACAGAGGAGGATGAAGACAAGCGGGCTTCGCAATTCTTCAACGATGCGATCAATGATCGATTCCTTTGTTTCGCGTGAGAGTGTATTTTTACCATGATGCACAAGGAGTTCTTTTGCGGTCAAGGCACTAAGTCCATGGTCCTTATGCGTATGAAGTTCACTTACGACCACTTCTTTCGTTTTCTGATATGCGGGAATATTTGAAATGTGAGACATATAAAAATATTATAACAAAAAGGGGCCAAAATGGCCCCTTAAAAAATATAAACGTATTACTCGGTCTCGGAGTGACGACGTGCATGAAATTTCGGCACATCCTTTTCTGCTTCTTTCATGAGCATGGTAAAAGAAGAATCACAATCTTTTTCGACGACACAATACCCCGCCGAAAAATCAATGACGCTGTCACGGTTTGCAACCTTGAGCAAAGTACTCACACTCGGATGTTTTACTGTGATACCACGCACCAGCACCTGAATCTCTCCGACGATCCGCTTTGCAACAGAAAGATCGACATCTTGCAAGAACACAAGAAATTCATCCCCTCCAATGCGTGCAATGAGATCGGTTGGACGCAGGCGTTTATGCAAGATAGCTCCGATCGAAGCGAGGACGTGATCACCGGTCTCATGATCACAGATGTCATTCACGAGCTTGAACTTATCCAAGTCGAGATATACAACAACGCCCTTTCCCTTGTTTCGGGTAATGGTCTTGAGTGTTTTACTCAATTCCATCTCCATGCCACGCCGGTCAAGCAGGCCCGTCAAACCATCATGATGAGCGATCTTTTCCAATTCCTTGATACGTTCACCCTGAGCCTGGAGTCGCTTATCCCTTCGATCGCCCGCCTCACTTAAACGCAACATTGCTTGAGTGAGATGAAGGTTCTCTGTTTTCAGTAGAACATTTTCTTCTTCAAGCGCCGTATGTTTTTCACGAAGCTGCCGAAGCTCCAAACGAAGCTTTGCGATGCTTTCCTTTCGTGTATTGGGTGGACGACGATCTCCGATTGTGGGAGTGATTGCCATTTCCTATCTCCTTTTTCAAAATGTACAAGATGTATTTCAAGTAATATTTAAGCACTTTTTTAATGATTAGTCAAATTTTATTACCGGTCAAAAAACGCTATAATGCCGACATATTCCCTAATGAATTCACCATGCTTCATCTTGAGATCAAAGAAAAGATAAAAGACGCCATGCGCGCAAAGGAAGCCCTCCGTCTTGAAGTGCTTCGCGGACTTCTTACTGCGTTCGTCAACGAACTCGTTGCCACCCGTCACACGCCTCAGGAGACACTCCCTGACGATGCCGCACTCAATGTTGTGAAGCGTCTTGTGAAGCAACGCAAGGATTCGTTCGAACAGTTCGAAAAAGGTGGTCGCCCCGAGCTTGCCGCAAAAGAAAAAGCAGAACTTGCCATTCTCGAAGAATTTCTTCCTCAGATGATGAGTCGTGATGAGATCAAAAAGATCGCCATAGCAAAGAAAGCCGAGCTTGGTATTACCGACAAAAGCGGTATGGGCAAATTCATCGGCGTCGTCATGAAAGAGTGTGCAGGCAAAGCGGATGGCAACGACGTGAAGGCGGTTGTTGAAGAACTCCTCGGATAATCACCAAGGACCGTCCTCGGACATACAAACTCCTCCGTTCGTGGGGAGTTTGTATTGCTTGCAAAATCCTATTTTTATGATATAATGCTGATGTTAAAGTTCTTTCAATCTCATCAATAAGGAGGGCGGAATGCTCGATTATGAAAAACTCGCGAACGAGGTAAGTGCACTGCTGAAGCAAAAAGATGCAACCTTCGACAATGCATTCATCACGATCATGAAGCAATACCCCGTTATTACGGGAGAGGCTTGGAAAGAAGCGAAGTCAAAGATCGGCTCAATTCTCGCAAAGCGTCCACGGAAGCTTCGCACAAAGAAGGCAAAAGGATTGCAAAAGACCGAGACGCTTTTTTGTGTGCTCGCAAGCAATATTCACTCAGTGGAATTTCTTTCCAAGTATGGGACGACATTCAAGTTCGGCAAAAACAGAGAGGGTGCACCTGCCCTATTCTCCTACAGCGGAACATGTCAGCCGTCCGATGCGCACAAAAAAGATGCGGAAGTGTTTGCGAAGTACTTTTTTGCTCAACCACTTGCGCCAAAGCAAATATTTAGAGCGCAAGGAATCACACTGAAGGAATCCTCTACGACGCGAATAGTGCTTCTTATCGACAACACCTTTCATGCTTTGTTCACGCCGACAGATAGAGGTGTTACTGCGCATATTACACGCGAAGGTGAGGTTGTTCGTCAAAAAGACGTACCTCAAGAACTCATGAGTAAAGCACGTGCGATAGCGCGGACGCATTTCAAGGGAGCAAGTTCACTTCTCCTTAATTTTGGATAACAACGTAAAAACCGGACCCCCTGTGGAGAGTCCGGTTTTCTTTTTCTTGTTTATGATATAATGAATACATTATTCATAACGTATTCATCATGCAGGACAATCACGTCTACAATTTGATGAAGCAATATGTCCAGGAGCATAAATCTCTCTGGCGCATCAAGCGAGATTACATCAAAGACGCCAAGGGTCACGCTGATACCGTTGCCTTTTGGAAAAAGATGCAAAAGGAGAAAGAAGAACGCATTAGCGAACTCAAGGCTCTGATCAAAAAATATACAAAATAATATATCGTATGTACCCAGGCGTACATCGACCGCAACAAACCTCATGTCCGCAAGCATGGGGTTTTTGCTACTCCGCCTTCTTCTGCGCCCCACCCGCTTTTGAGTTTACTTTTTAAAATGCTCCATTACTATAGAAAAAGGAGTACACACAAAAGGAGCCTACAAATGCCCGCAAAAAAAGACATCGGTAGCTTCACCCTCATCGACGGAACACTTCGCTTTGTCCACAACAATGGACTGATCGAGGTCACTATCGCACGAGAACA
>DAIUCR010000012.1:22000-24506 GCA_036846065.1 Patescibacteria group bacterium
ACGAAGTTATACCCCTTTATGACGCTCCCATATCTCCAACCGTGATATTTGCAAAACCATGGTCTTCAAATTCCTTGCGATATGCAGCAGCAACCTCTTCAACCAATTCTTCGTGATCTTGCGCTGGCATGCCCTCTTTTGCATTTGCGCCATACTTGCGCTCAACATCACGTTCTGCGAGTCGCTCTGCAAAAAAAGCAAATGCAATATGCGCATCATATTCATCGAGAATATTTGCGATCTCGACATCATCCTCAAATATCCGTGATGGATGATGATGCTCCTCTTCAGCGATCTTGTGCCGCCATGTCGCAGCAGGAAAACCTGCGTCCTTTGCACGGGAAAATATATACTGCTCTAATTCGTCGTACTCTTTGAGATAATTTGCATCACGATGACCATTCGCAACCGTATTTGCGATGTAGATCATACGCAAAAGCACCTTGAATTGCTCTGGAGAAAATGCGAGTCCGATCATAATGCTGTGAGTATAACGCAAGCGCTCGCTTTCGCAAGCCTACTCAGTTTCATTTAACATGCGTGCGGTTTCCTGATTCTTTATGTTCAACTGGTCCCTAACCGCGTTTGCTGCATCGACGTTTGCATGCATGCGCTCAAATTCGGTCGTTGGAGGAGTTCCACTTGCAGTATTGGGTTGAAACGATGCGATCTCCGGAGTTTGTACGGTTGGAGTAAAATACACTTTTACAAATAACGTCGCCATAATGGCAACCGAGAGGATGATAACAATAAGTCCCGCGTAACCCGATTGTGTGTCTTGCTTCATAGAAGAAAGTATACCATCAAGAATGTATGGAAGAAAAAGCAAAGACCACCCCGAGGGGTGGTTTGTTTTCACGTAGTTAGCAGATGTTTATCCCGCCGCGAGACTCCATACGAATAATGCAGCTTGGGTACGCAGAGACGATGCGCCCATAAAGGCGGAGTACGGTGAGCGAACGTTCGCAAGATTCAATGATCTCTTTTTGCAGCCCCGTAGCATTGTCCGATTCGATCACATATCCAATAGGAAGACGTTTCCCAAAAAGATAACTGACCTCCTTAATATCTCCAACAATGCTTCTGTTCGCCATGCCCCTCACAAGATCACCGAGGCAATCAACATCAGAACACACATCTCTGCCAGAAAAAGGAAGATGGATATATTCCAAATGCCCACGAAATACATGCTTACACTCCGAAAGTGTCTGCATTGCCGACCATGCGATACCAAGACGGCGCACAGAGTGAGGACTTCTCGTTGCCCAAAGAGTCTCCAGGTGGGTCATTTCATTCCACACAGGCTTCGGCGCGGGTGGTGCAACAAAAAATCTCTTTGCACGAGAAAAAAGTCTCTGCAACATAATACGTCTCCTTTATGAATTTGAACATCTTCACTGGAGAATATAGAAAGAAAAATAAAAATCAAGGAACTATAGTGAGTACGCGGAGTTGAGACTCACTCGTATCTCTTCTAATTTATCCTGCACAAAGCGCAGATCACGCGCATCACTCTCTGAAAGCTCGGAATCATGCACCTTGAGCTTGAATTCATACATCTCGTCATCAACCCAGAGATACGCCGCCTCTTTGGGAATGCGCCCCGAGATGACCTCTTCCATGATGATGCGCAGAACGCGTGGCGTTGAAAATCCTTTTTTGTATCCACGCACTTCCGAGAGCGCCTGCTCCACATCTGCGATATGCAAAAGCTCTTCGATATCGACACTGATATGAAGCGACCCTTCGGCAAGCGGGTATCGTGGCCCCAAACCCCGATAATTATGATGAAGTCCCGCAAGTTCACTTTCAACAGGAAGGCCGGCACGTCCCAATATGATGCGCGAATGATCTTCGTGACTACGAATGATATCCATGAGCGACATCTCCGGATCGATTCCGCGCTCCCGTAATTCTGCAACCTCAGAGGAAGCAAGCACCATGCGCGCAGGGACAAAATGTACCGAGCGGAGATTGTGTTCTTTTAAGTATGCATCCAATTCTTCCGCGCTCACCATAAGTAATTGCTTTCCCGCTGTCTCTTGGATACGCGCGATAATATCGGGATCACGATCATCAAGTACAAGTCCACGCAAAAAGATATTCATCACATCATCGTTCATTGTGTGACTAATGATGAAGCGTGGAATCTCCACCTTACCAATATCGTGAAGTAGGCATGCACAAAGAAACTCATTCGTTGAAACGAACTCTTGATCAAACAATGTACTGAGCACAAAACCCGACGCGAGGCGTTTTTCGATCTTTGCTTTTGCACGCAGATACGTCTCCGCACAATGTTCCGCGGTCCCCCTGTGATAGAGATCAAGGATCGTAAACATCTCAAGCACACGATCATTCACTTCAGTAAAAAAAGAAAAAACGCGATCGTACTCTTTTTGTACGCGATATTTTTCTCGTTCAAGTAGTCCAGAATTCGTGAGTTCGCGTTGTATCTTCTCGTAATCTCCCTTCCCCGCAATCTCACGCGCAAAAGCTTCGTATA
>DAIUCR010000012.1:24606-26108 GCA_036846065.1 Patescibacteria group bacterium
CTATCGATATATCCAAGAAAACCCGCAATGCTGTATGTGAAGATCTCGATCTCTTTTCCTTGTGGAATATGCAAATTCTTTCGGCCACGGATATCTTGTCGCTCACCGTCATGAAAATTGAATATCGCATCAAAGCGCCCATGGCTTACCGCATCTGCAAACATAAGAAGTGCGAGGAGTGCACCAATAATGACCCCAAGGCCTGCGTCTTCAAAGACGGTGATAAAGACCACCACCAGAGCGATCCAAAAACTCGGTTTTTCGTGAGCCCAAAATTCTTTGAATTTATGCGTCTCAATAAGTCCAAGCGCGGTATTCACCAAGATTGCTGCAATGACAACCATGGGGATGTAAGTAAAGAGCGGTATTGCAATAATCGCAACAACGGCAGTAGCGAGCGCAGTAATAGTCGCCGATATCTTGTGTGTCGCGCCTGCTTTAATATTTGCGCCAGCGCGAATAAACACACCCGTTGCAGGAAGACCACCAAAGATACCCGAACCGATATTCGCAAGACTCAGACCCAAGAGTTCTTTCGATGGCGAAGATTGCGTCTTAGTGAGAGTATCTCCGATGCGCGCCGTAATAAGCGTCTCAAGGATAGCAATAAGCGCAATGACTCCCGAAACCTTAAAGACCCAGATCATATTATCAAGGCTGGTCAAAATGGCAGGAATCTCATGCCACGGCACAGAAGCCACAAGTGAGCCCGAAATTTCGCCAAATTTATCGCCAAGCGAAATAAGACCATGGTCGAAGAAGTGAGCCTCGAGATAGCCAAAAAGAATACCGAGGATCGATGCGGGGATGACCGCAGGAAGTTTCTTGATGAAGCGCTTCCAAATAAGTATGAACCCGAGTGCAACGACGAAGGTGATCATTGTTGTCGTCTGTACGCCATCGATGTGCTGGATGAAGAGCTCGATATCACCCAAAAAATCACCCGTACGCTTGAGGGCAGAAAGTCCCGTTGCATCAAAAAGCTGCGATGCGGCGATAAGAAATGCAACACCTGCAGAAAATCCGTAGATAACACTCGAGGGTATGTAATAAAGGAATCGATCCGCACCGACCGCCCACACAAGGAATACAATAAGACCCGTTGCAAGTGCAAGGATCGGCAATATCTCTGCGCCAACCCCGACGGGCGTAGTGAGTGTCGCCGCAAAGAGCACTGTCGTGAGCGCTCCTGCCGCACCAATGATATTGTAATTACTTCCACCAAAGATGCTCGCAATAAGCGTCGCCCAAATGCCGGTAATAAGTCCAGGGAGAGGGCCCGCTCCAGATGCGATGGAGAGTGCGATGGAAAGAGGTACTGAAATAAAAGCAACAGTGAGGCCAGATTTCCAGTTTTCGCGTAGAAGTTTCTTAAATACTGCTTTGTCCATATTAGTCAGTCATTACGAATAAACAAAAAAGCGCCGCCCAAATTCAGGCTAAGCTCAGAATAATTTTTCCATTGTAACTCCAATAAGGATGATTTACCAAACATTGCTCAT
>DAIUCR010000013.1:0-25530 GCA_036846065.1 Patescibacteria group bacterium
AGTGTTGCGATGACCGCAAACGCGATCGGAAGGGCGATGATCTTTGGAGAAATCTGGAGTGGCTGTATTAGGGCTACTAATCCCAATACTCCGAGTGAGTTGAACACATTACTTCCAAGAAGATTTCCTATTGCAACCGTGGCGTGCTTTGTGCGTAGTGCAACGATCGTTGTTGCAAGCTCCGGCATGCTTGTTCCGAGCGCAACAATAATGGAGCTGAGTAGGAATAAATTTACTCCAAGCATGCTTCCTAGTGCGCCCGCACTTTCGGTAAATGCGTAGCCCGCAACTACGAGCATGGAGAGTCCTATCGCAAAGTGAAGGAAGGTACCTTCGCGACGCTCTTCATCGACCTCCGTGATCTTTTGAGTCGTGAGCCATCTTATCCATAATGCAAATATGAAAAGAAGGGTGATGCCGTCGAGTTTTGATATGACACCATCAAGAGAGAGAATGAGGACGAGTATCGGGGCGGCACTCGCCACAAGGATGTCTTTTATGCGAATATCATCCTCTGAAAACTTTCGCGAAGAGAGGGTGAGAAAAATTCCAAAGATGAGTGCAATGTTCACGATGTTGCTTCCCAAGACATCACCAAGTGATACTTCTGGAAGCTCGCGTAGTGCGGAGCTTACCCCAACAAAGAGTTCGGGTGAAGAGGTGGAGATGGAGGCGATGAGGAGCCCTGCTGTGAGCCCCGAAAGACGAAACAGTCGTCCGACAACATTCACACCCTGAATAAAAAGATTTCCTCCCGCCCATGCGACGAAGATGGAGATGATAAGCAATAAGAAAGCGAAAAAGATAGACATGTATCCAGTTTGCCATGACATTACAATAATTCCAACCCAATATTGCTCTTTAGTGTTGTAATTTCTTATTCTTCACTTTTCGTTATATTTCAGGTACGCTGGGTTTTTATGACTTCTGCTCACACCAGTACATCACGGCTTGATAAAGAGCTCGTTTCGCGCGGGCTTGTGGAGAGTCGCGCGCGGGCACAGGTGCTTATCGAAGAGGGGGGCGTCCTAGTGAACGGTGTCGTTGCTACAAAATCGGGAGCACTTGTAAAAGATGGGGATGATATTTCCTTGAGTAAGCCGGATATAGAATGGGCGTCACGTGCGGGAACAAAACTTGAACATGCACTCCTTCATTGGCGCATTGATCCGAAAGGGAAGACCGTTCTCGATATTGGCGCCTCGACGGGTGGATTTACTGACGTACTTCTTTCTCGTGGTGCAACAAAGGTCTATGCCCTTGATGTTGGGCACGGACAGCTCGTTGAAAGACTTCGCAATGATGCGCGTGTGGTGAATATGGAAAAGACACACATTAATGATGTTGCGCCTAGCGATCTTCCTGATCCCATTAATATGACCGTGATCGACGTATCCTTTATTTCATTAAGCAAAGTACTCCCCAAGGTGAAAGAACTCATGGTGAATGGAGTACTTATTGCGCTCGTAAAGCCACAGTTTGAAGTAGGGCGTGAACGTATCGGGAAGGGCGTCGTTACCGATCCGGAGCTTCATAAGGAAGTATTGTTGCGAATACTCGATGCGGCAACTTCGCTTGGGTTTGTTGTGGATGGAACGATCGAGTCTCCGATACTCGGCGGTGATGGGAATAAGGAGTTTCTCCTTTGCGCACATCTTTCCTCTGCCTCACCATAAGCGTATACTGAGGTCAATATTCTTTCACTATGATCACGTACTATCAGAAAACTGTTACGACGCGAAAGCTGAAGGTCCTCCCTGAGTTCAAAGTGGGTTCGTGGATCCACGTTGAAGATCCCTCCGAAGAGGAGCTTCTTAAACTAGAAACAGATTTTAAGCTTGATCGCGGACTACTTGCTGATGCCATCGATCAATACGAGGTTCCGCGTGTTGAAGAGGTTGATGGGACGACATACATCTTCACTCGTATTCCTTATGAAGAAGAGGGAAAGATATTCACCGCACCGGTATTGTTGGGTGTCGCGGATTCCTTCGTATTCACTGTGTGTAAGAAAAAACTCCAGTTCTTTGAGCATTTCATCGCTTATCGTGTCACTTTCTTTACGACCCAAAAGGTGCGCTTTCTTTTACACATGCTTCTTGAGGTGGATAGCGCATATGCGCGCTACATTACGCGTATCAATAAGGAGGTTCGCCGCCTCTCTGCCGAACTATCAATGACGATCAGTAATGCTGATATCATTCGTTTTATGGATCATGAGACGATATTGCATGATCTTCTTGATGCACTCGTGCCGACAAATGCGGCACTTCAAAAATTACTCTCCGGAAGATTTTTAACACTTCGCGATGAAGATAAAGCGCTCGCGGAAGATGTGTATCTGGGAAACGGGCAACTGATCGAACTTTGTCGTGCGAATTTGCGCACTATCGTGAATGTTCGTAATGCGTATTCCACGATCATGTCGAACAATCTCAATCGTGTGATCAAGCTTCTTACTTCGATAACGATCGTGCTTATGATTCCCTCAATACTTGTAAATATGTACGGAATGAATCTTCCTCTTCCTTTTACAAATTCTCCTCACGCATTCTGGATAGTTATACTTGCCTCAGGTGTTATCACCGGGGGAGTATTGTACCTATTTAAGCGCAAAGAGTGGCTCTAGGCTGAGCTTAGTGTCTTACTGGTGCGTCAACTATAGCCTTGATCGCTTCGTCGTGACTGTCGGTAATAAAATAGAGATCAAAATCAGTTTTTTCTACAGCCGCGTGTCTGCGATAGCAGTGTTCTTTGAGGAACTCCTGAAGAGGTCCCCAGAAATCGCTTCCCATGAGAATGATCGGAATTTTTCGTATCTTCTTTGTTTGTACAAGAGTGAGTATTTCAAAAAATTCATCAAGCGTACCAAATCCTCCGGGGTAGAAGATGTATGCTTCCGCCGCAAATGACATCGTCGTCTTTCTTGAGAAAAAATAATAGAACGAGAGAGAATCAGTGACGTAAGGATTGATGACTTGCTCCGCAGGGAGTTCGATATTGAGTCCAACAGAGCTTCCTCCTGCCGTGAGGGCTCCATGATTTGCTCCTTCCATTATTCCAGGACCTCCTCCTGTTACTATGGTGTATCCAAGCTTGGAAAGCTTGTGACCGAGATCGTAGGCGTCACGATAGTGTGGATTGTCTGTTTTAAAACGTGCAGATCCGTAGAATGTGACGGATTTAGGATATTTCCTGATGAATTGTAGTCCTCGGTCAAACTCTCCTGCGATCCTTGAGGCGCGGTCATTTTTTGCGCCATGCTGGAGCTCTTCGATGGTGTGAGGATTCCGAGCGATCTGTGCTTCGGGGATATTTATACACACAAGAGTATTTTCTGTTGTTGGTTTTTTGGGTTCCATAGATTCATACTATAACATATTTTTTACTTTCCCATGATGGGTTTCCCCCATGTTATAATAGGTACGTCATATGCAGAAAATAACGAAGAAAATAGGGAACTTAAAACTTGTGGTCCACGAGAACGCACTTCTCGCAGTCGGTTCTTTTGCGAAAGATATTTCCGATATACTTCGTGAACTCCAGAAGAATGGGCGTCGCGACGTACTTTTTTTGTCCTCGGGAGGGTCTGCGCTTGCTGCTCTTGAAAATATTGACGAGCGTGTCATCTCACCCAATTTGACCATCGGTGTGCTCGATGAACGTTTTGATCCGACGAACAAAATATCTAATTACATAGAGTTACGAAAGACCGCTTTTTATAAACGCGCGGTCGCGCGCGGGTGCCGACTCATCGACACGTCGACAAAAAAGGGTCAGACGCAAGAGGGACTCGCGCAGTTCTACGAAGGGGAGTTGCGCAATTGGCGCAACGCTCATCCAAAGGGTGCGATCGTCGTGACGATGGGGCTTGGTCCTGACGGGCACACTGCGGGTATTATGCCATTCCCCGAGGATCCCAAGCGATTTCGTGAATTATTCGAAGGGACGCAATTTGTTGCTTCGTACGATGCGGGGAAAAAGAATCAGTATTCAAAGCGCATCACGGTGACAATGACGTTCTTGCGTCAGGTTGATGTGGTGAGCGCTTTCATTACTGGTGAAAATAAGGGTCCAGTTTTTCAAAAATTGATCGAAGGAGATGCTTTCGAAGAGGTGCCTGGGCGCATACTGAGGTCTCTTCCTTGCGGAACAGTGCATGTCGATTCGGAACTGATCCGTTCTGCGGGGTATTTATTATCTAATGGTCGCTTATAATGGATACTCTTTCTCGCATACTGGGATTTCTGAGTGCTGTACTGATGCTTCTCGCACTCGGTGGAGTTTTTTTGTTCGAGAATAAATTATTTGAGGGAGCCACTTCGCCAACCTCTTCCACTCGCTCTCTATCGTCTGAACCTACTGCAACAAGTACTACGGGGACACATAACCCTGATATCACGAATGATCTTCCTCTGGAAAAATCAAAAACAGAAGAGGTTGTCACTCCGGTCGTGAAAAAAAGTGTTCCCGTGAATACTCCAAAGGGCACCACGATAACTCCGACCGTTTCTGCACCCGGAGCATTGATTGTCCCAAGTGCTACTTTGGCTCTTGAAGGTGGTACTCTTGGGGGCGCACTCGAGGAAAGTGAGATCATTGCCCTTACAAATAAAGAGCGTCTTGCATCAGGACTCAAGCCGCTTTCTTTTAATGCTCATCTGTCGGTGATGGCTACCGCAAAAGCAAATGACATGATAGCAAAACAATACTTTGCACACGTTGCCCCCGATGGCACCGATCTCTCAATGCTCGCAAAGACCTACGGATACGCGTATCTCAATGTTGGGGAGAATCTTGCGCTCGGTGATTTTACTTCAAGCGAGGATGTTGTCCTTGGGTGGATGAATTCTCCGGGTCATCGAGCGAATATCTTGAATAAAAGTTTTACAGAGATCGGAGTGAGTGCGGTCATTGGCGACTATGAAGGGCGCAAGGTGTGGTACGCAGTTCAAGAATTCGGCCGCCCCCTCTCGGATTGTCCGCCTCCGGATGTGTCGCTTAAAATGAAGATCGAGAGATACCAGGAAGAGATCAGTGCGCTCGAAGTGTCTCTTTCAAATTTAAAGACAGCTATTATCTCCTCTGAGCTTGATCGGGTGACCTACAATGAAAAAGTAGAAGATTATAATGCGCTCATTGAGTCGTATAATCAGCTGCTTATGACAACAAAACAGGATATACAGCTTTATAATGCACAGGTTGAGAAATATAACACTTGTGCAGGAAACTGATCTTTGAGCTCTTGTGTGAGGGTGTGAATCTGCTAGGATTGCCACAGGTGTTTTTTAGAGGAGATGTTGATGCATTCTCAGGTTGATCTCATTGGAGTACCCTTTGATCTCGGTGGTGGATGCAGTGGAGCCCGAGATGGTCCTCGTGCATTCGTTGATCTTGGTCTTCTTCAGGATCTTGCTCACGCGAGCATGATCTCTCGTTATTATGATCTTCGTGAACAGGGTGGAATGAGGGAAATATTTAATGGAACTTCGACACCCTCGGGGAGAGTTCATTTCCAGTATGAAGTCGCGCAGGTTGCAAAGCTTGTAAGCGTTCGTACATTCGACACACTCCGACTTGGGCGAATTCCTGTTGTGCTCGGCGGTGACCACTCTATTTCAATTGGTTCAATTGGGGCGGCCCTCCACGCTGCAGCCCTCCTTGAAAAAAGACTTGGCGTGGTGTGGATCGATGCGCACCTTGATGCACATACTCATCTGACAACCCACTCGCATCGCGCTCATGGATTACCTTTGGCAACACTGCTTGGTCATGGTCCAGAAGAGTTTGTGGAGTGTGCGCGCATGGGTATAAATGGGAAGCGGATAGGTTCTTACTGCGAGGCATCACTCAGTCTTTCTCCCTCTCATGTCATACATCTTGGCAGAGGGGAGGATCATTGCGAGTCCGAGGAATATGCTTTTTTTGAGAAGCTCTGTATTCCTGAATTCTCAAGGAAGCACCTTCACGAAGAGGGTTGGTCTGGGTTGTACGCTTCACTTCGAGATCTCTGTGCGCGTGTTGATCTTTTGTGGGTCTCACTCGACCTTGATTCCCTTGATCACTCGATCGCGCCCGGAGTGTACTATCCAAATCCTAACGGACTGCTTCGGGAAGAAGTCCTTTCCCTCGCATCGACGCTTGCTGCTTCGGGAAAACTCTGTGGGGTTGATCTCATGGAATATAATCCACAATTTGAAAAAAGAAATGATGACGGTCGTGCGCTTACGGCTGGTGTCGCATCAGATTTTCTCCTCTGTTTGCTTGGTGCATAGTACGTTCACCTCGATCCTTGATCGAGGTGATTTTTTTTGGTTCCTTTACTTTTTTTTGATAGCAGATAGCCTGAAGTAAGCACTGTTCTATCACAAGGAGATGCTCATGAAGAAGAGGCAGCTTAGTCTCGCGGAGACTGCTGAATTAAAGGAGCGACGATACAATACGATCAAGATGCGTATCGCGCTCATGAATACTGATGCACTACTTCGATTGATACTCGTTCCGTGGATGCTCTTCGTTGGAGCCATTGCGGCGGCATATGCATTCGATCCAACGACCTATCCGCTTTATTCGTTCGTGATCTGGTCGCTTGCGTGTTACCTCACGCACTACGTCATTGTGGGAATGACAAGACGCATGTCTGAGACATATCTCACGAAGTTGTGTGCTACAGATGGAGACATTGAATCATGTCGCTCGCTTGGTCGTTACGAGAGTGATTCCGAAAAACCATATAAGAGTAATGATGATCCATTCTTGACGAGATTCTCGTTTCGTATAACGAATACTCTCAAGATACCTCGGAGAGGATTGGGGCATATGTTGATCGCACTCAGTCATTGGCTGATACTCTTTCTTTATGCATTCAATTATGTCTGGTATTTCCAGGATCCTGACCTTATGAATGCTCCGGCGAATCTTTTTGTGCTTCATCTTGTGTTTACTTCAGCCGGTGTAGTCATGATCTTGAAGAACTCCGCATATCTCATCAAGTCGCGCGATATCCTCGCCCTCATTCATGGAGTTTTGGATTGGAGGGGTGCGGCATCTCGTGGAGTCTCGGCGGTCTCGGCAGTCGATGAAGACCCTGAACTTGCGATCAAGGGGTCCATGGAGACGTATCGCTTCAAGGATAACAAGCCGCCAGTGCACACGTGTCATGCCTGTATTGCGCATATGGCCAAACACATCGCTGACGAGATTCCACTTGTTGTGGTTGATGACGAGGTGCGCGCAGAGATCGTTACGAGGCTGATCAAGCTCCGGAAGCGTAGTCCGAAATTTGCTGAAGCACTGAAGGAGTTACTCGATCATTTGAAGCAAGATTCTGACCGTCCTCAAGTGGAGATCGAAGAGTTCATGAAGATATTGCGCCGCACCGATGAGCTTGTTGAAACACTCTATCTATTGGGTGGCGATAAAGAAAAACCTGCTCCAGAAGAGTAATGTTCATACCCTCATGTTTTGAGGGTATTTTTTTATTTTGTATCTTTCAATCGAGCGGGGAAGTAGATCGCAATAAACATCATGAAGCCGAGTACGGTAAAGAGGTCTGCGATATTGAACCACTCAAACTCAAGGAATGCACTTGCGATCATTGGTGCCGCGATGAGTGCGAGTGGACGCATGCGACGATAATATCCGATCAGTCCGGCATTGTGTGCATCGATCTGTTTGAAAAAGTATATCTCATTCATGGAATCAACGAGGCTCGCTCCTGTGCGACCCGCAAAGAGAAGGAGCGTCCATGCGATAAATGAAGTTGTTGCGACGGCGAATATGGGTATCATGAGCGAGCTTACTCCCATGATGATAAATCCAAGAACCAAAAGTTCTTTTTCTCCGATCACTTTGTCGGCAAGCCACCCGGCGGGTGAGGGGAATATCACGAATGCCGTGAGTGCAAATGTGAGCATAAGACCGATCTCATCCCATCCGAAGCCGATATGATCATGAAGAAGAATGGGCATGTAGATGATCATCCATGCGTAGAAGAACTGCAGCGCAAGACTCGATGCGAGTCCGTACCAAATATTCGGATTTTCCCGCACGATCTTCTTTGTTGGAAGAAGTGGTGCATCGGCATATTTCATATCTTGGAAGTCGCTTAGGTAGCGCATGAGGAGTGCAATGATGGGGATGATCATTATCGCACCGGAAAAATAGAGTAAGCTGTATCCTGATTGTTCTACAATGCGTCCTGCGATCATTGGTGGAATAAGCCAAGCGAGCGAGCCGATCGTTATAAAGGCGCCACGAATAACTCCAGTGTCTTTGTCGTTTGAATATCGCTCAAGAAAGATGTCGAAATTAAAATACAGTATGGAGATGAGTGCACTTTCGATCATGAACATGGGCAGAATAAGCCACCCACTTTCAAAGATCGAGAGTCCCAAAAGAAGAAGTGCGTGCAGAATAAAGAGTGTCAGTGTCCAGCGGTAATTTCCGATCTTTCTTAATATTCGTGTCGAGTAGAGGAGTCCAAGGATCGTAAGGAGGGATGCAAAGGTATATACTGCTCCCACCATATGTTCCGGATCGCTCCAAAGGTTTGTTTGTGAGAGTGATGGTGTTTTTGAAATGGTTTCCTTAAGGAAAGAAGAGTCAACGTAGATCGTAAGTGCAACTTGTCCGGAGAAGAAAAAAGTAAGGATTGAAAGAATAATGAATGCCTCGCGTGAATTTTTGATACTCTTTTTAAACATGTGCATCATTATAACAAAAAAAGCCCAGTATCTGGAGTGGATACTGGGTTTTTGTGGTGGGTAATTTAGATTCCCAAAAGTACAGGGATGACCATCGGTTGCTTTGATGTTTTCTGGAAGAGGAATTTTCCTACTCGGTCGCGGACTTCTTCTTTAAGGAAATCAAAGTTCACGCCCTTCATTCCTTTTCCGCAGGCATCCTCAACGGTCTTCTTTACGATGAGCCGTGTTTGATTGAGTAGGTCTTGTGATTCACGTACGTAGACAAAGCCACGCGCGATGATATCTGGAGACTTCATCAGTTTGCCTGTATGCATATCAACGGTTGCAACTAGGACGACGATCCCGTCGACGGCGAGCATTTGTCTGTCGCGAATGACGACCTCCTGCATATTGCCAACAGAGAATCCATCCACAGCAACCATTTCGTTCGGAGCTTTGACCGCAAGTTTCACGATCTTCGTTCCTTGTTCACGGATCTCCACGATCGAACCATTGTCTGCGATGAGGCAGTTCTCTGCGGGGATTCCCGCTGTTGTTGCGACATCGGTATGTGCGCGAAGCATGTAGTGGTACCCGTGCAGTGGAATAAAGAACTTCGGATTGATGCGTGAGATGATCCATTTTGTCTCATCACGATATGCGTGGCCCGATGAGTGAACATCTGATGTCTCGTAGTGAACGATGCGTGCACCTTGGCGCGAGAGTAAGTCTTTGAGCTTCTGTACCGCACGTTCATTTCCTGGAACGACCGATGATGAAAAGAGGACCGTATCTCGCTCGTTCAATTTTATGTGCTTATGTTTCTTCATTGCAACGCGCATAAGTACGGCAAATGGGTCACCTTGTGCACCAGTAACGAGCATGATGATCTTGTCGGGGGGGTAGTTACCCATCTCTTCAATACCAATAAGCGTACCCTTTTTATGTTTAAAGAGTCCAGCTTTCTCTGCGAGCTCGATGTTGGTCTTCATGCTGCGACCGTCAATGATGATCTTTTTTCCGTGTATATCCGCAAACTCGATGATCTTAATGATGCGTTCGAGCAGTGATGAGAAGGTTGCGATAATGACGCGTCCATGCGCCTCTTTGATCATCTTCTCAATGGTCACGTGTACCGTCGGTTCGGGAATCGAGAATCCTGGCTTCTGGCAGTTTGTGGAGTCTGCCATAAGGAGGAGTACTTTTTCTTTCTTGAATTTACTGTACTCCGCTTCTTCCTCGGGAAGGGCGACGCCATTTTCGTGATCAAGCTTGAGGTCTCCCGTGTGAGTAATGACGCCGTACGGAGTCTCTACGATGATACCCATTGAGTCAGGGATCGTGTGTGTGACCTTAAAGAATCGCACTGCGAGATCCGCGAAAGATACACGATCGGTTGTTTCGATCACACGAAGATCGATCGGTGCAAGATTAGGGAATTCATCCTGGCGTTTCTTGATGAGAAGCGCGGTTAAGTTGCGTGCGTAGACGGGTGGATTGCCGATGCGTGGAAGGATGTAGGGAAGTCCGCCGATGTGGTCGAGATGTCCGTGTGTAATGAAGATGCCACGGATGCGATCCTTGCGATCCTCGAGATATGTCGTGTTTGCAAGAATGTAGTCCACTCCTGGGGTGTCTTCGTCTTTGAACATGAATCCACAGTCAATGATGATGATGTCATTCCCAAATTCGATCGCGGCCATATTGCGACCGATCTCTTCAACTCCACCCAATATGATGATACGAATATCACCTGGTGCAAGTGGGGGGATCTCTATCTTTTTCTTTGCCTGCTGTTTTCGTGCCTCACGTGCTTCTTCAGTAACGTGACGGGTGTCGTCAAAATGTTTTGATGAGAGCGATGATGCGCGTCGTCCATTACCACCTCGAGAAGAAGGAGAGGATGGACTTCGTCGTGGCGACCCACTCATTCCGCGTCCAGCACCACGATTCATTGGTGCTCTGCTTCGGTTTTCTGTTGGGCGAGGAGATGTCCTTGCGGGAGTGGTGATTGTTTGTGCTCCGCTTGTTGAAGTCACTGCGTCACTTCCCGTTGTTGCTCCTCCTGGAGCGCTTTGGGGTGGTACTCCTCCCTGCGTGCGCGGTCGACGAAATTGACTATTGCTCCGTCTTTGTCCTCCGCTTCTTCCGTACGTGTTTCTTTCGTTCATAACTAAATAAATACTAAATAAAAATCTGATGAATAATTAATGGTCCCTTTGTGTTTCCCTAAACAGAGAACTTATCTTGTGCGTGTCATACGATCTGCAAAGATTTTCCATACACGTTCTGATCGTACATACCAATCATTGATGTCGAGAAAACGTTCTGATTCAGTAGTAATGAGGCCGGTGTGCATTCCTCGAACACTACTTCCTGTCGCGTATAAAAAGTCTGGACTGTAGATGAATACTGCGGGAATGTCTTCCTTGATGGCATCATTGAATTTCTGAAGCAAGATGGCGCGTTCTGCCTCATCTTCTTCTTTTCGTGCGCTTTCAAGTATTTTGTCGACGTTCTTGTTTGCATAGAGTGCGATATTTAATCCCGGTGCATTGCGTTGTGAGGAATGCCAGTATGCATAAGGGTCGGGATTGCGCCCTGTGATCTGCCCATAGAATATTGCGTCATATTTTCGTGGAGATAGTACTTCGGTGGTGAAGGAGGCTTGTTCAAAGACTTTTAGTACAACATGAACTCCGATCTTCTCCCAGTCTTCCTTGATGAGTCCTGCGGCTTCTTTGAGCTCGGCAACATCGGGGACTGAGATCGCGATCTCGAGTAAGGTAACAGTCTTCTTCTTTTTATCCGTTTTCTCGTACACATTTGCTGCATTGAGCACCCATCCATCTTTTTCGAGAATATCCCGTGCTTCTTGCGTGCGTAAGTCGGGGTTATTTTCTGCTACCGCCTCCTCTGTGTTTTCTAATGTCGACAAGGGTCCGCTTACGGTGCGTCCATATCCAGAAAGCACCTCACTTACGATGCGCTCTTTGTTGATTCCCATTGCGATCGCTTTGCGTACTTCTTTGTTTGCGAGGATCGGCTGCTGGCTTTGATTGAAATAGATACCAAATACTCGAGGGAGTGGTGCTCGTTCAATATGTTTTCCCGTCTTCTCGATCTCTTGTGCGAAATCAGGTTCGATGGTGTGGATCTGGTCGATCGTATGATTCGTATAGGCTTGGGAGAGTTCATTAGTGTTTCCAAAGAACATGATGCGGAGCTCGCTTACATAGGGTTCTCCCCCGGGATATTTCTTGAATGCAACAAGGTCGTAATATAGGGGAAGTCCCTTGTCGTTGTCTCGTACAATATTGCCAACTCGATACGCTCCTGAGCCGATGGGTTCAATGTTGTAATAGGTCACATCAAATTCTTCATCAGGAACATCTTCCCAGATGTGTTTTGGAAGGATGCCCATCGTGGCGTTCTCGAGGAATTGTGCGTACGGTTGTTTTATCTGGAAGACGACAGTTTTCGTGTCAGGGGTAGTCACTTCGACGCCATCCCAGCTTGCACGCCGAGGGCTTTTTATCGCAAGCGCAACATCGCGTACTTTGTCTATTGTAAATGCGATATCCGCTGAAGTGATCGGTTCGCCATCATGCCATACGAGATCATCGCGGAGGGTGAAGGTGTATGTGAGCCCATCTTCGGAGACGGTGTAATTGTCTGCGAGGTCGGGGAGGAGTTCTCCTCCCGGTGTTGCTCTCATGAGTCCCGAGTAAATAAGCTGAGCCATATCACGGTCCGCATCACTTTTTGCGATGATGGGGTTGATGAATCGTGGTCTTCCGATGATGCCTTCAGTGATCTTTCCTCCACTCTGGGGTACTTCGACGAGATATCGATCATTCAGCTTCGCGAGTAATGCAAAAGAGGTAATGATGAACACGAAGAACGCAATAACGAATATTGCTTTACCAAGAGGAGAGAGTGAGGAGAGTAGTGTGAGCAGGTTGCGCTGTAATTCGCGGATCCGTCCTTGCTCGAATTGTTTACGTGAGTGTTCCACAACGTATTATATTGAGATGATAAAGATAAAAATCAGAATGAAAAAAA
This sequence comes from Patescibacteria group bacterium, assembly GCA_036846065.1. Lineage (GTDB taxonomy): Bacteria > Patescibacteriota > Minisyncoccia > Phycocordibacterales > UBA6899 > MHLP01. The sequence continues at coordinate 12,753 of DAIUCR010000013.1, forward strand.
CTGTCGCATCCGTACAATCATAAGAAAAGACTTCCTACGGAAGAGTTTGCTGTGAGTATGTACTTGACCCTAGTGCCGCGAAATCAAGGCTTTCCTTTTATTTACCCAGCAAGAGTACTCCAAAATTCGATAACACGAACACTACCGCAAGAATGATAGTCGCGTAGAAAAGCACCTTCTCAAAACCTCGTCGAGTGTATTGTGTCCCGCCCGAGCCGTCACCTCCACCGAATGCACCACCCAACTCGGCGCCAGAGCGCTGAAGGAGGATGAGTCCAACCAAAGCAACGGAGAGAATGATCTGTATCCACGGCAAAGCGTGTGTCAGTAGTTCCATGTGAAAAGAGTATAGCATAGGTTAAAAAAACAGCAAGAAGCGTGGAATATCACCTCGTTTTTGATCAAAGAGGGTGTGTTATGCACACCCGCATGTACGCCCTCTTATCAAAAAGTATGTTGGGTATGGCAATTCATGCGACATTCTTTTCATCCTATGGGATGATGTCATATAATAGTCTTTCCATTCGTTATGAATGTAACGTTTGGTATTTAAAAGCAGTTAATATAAGCATTATGGCAAAAGAAAAACAGTCAATCAGTATAGAGCCTCTTGGGGATCGCGTGCTTGTGAAACCGCTTGAGGTAAAGGGTGAGGCGAGGACCGCCTCAGGCATCATCCTTCCCGGGAAGGATACAAATGAAAAGCATGAACGTGGAACTATTGTCGCAACGGGTCCGGGTCGCATGAGTAGTGACGGGAAACATATTGCGATGGAAGTGAAGAAGGGTGATGTGGTGTGGTTCAAGCGCGGCTATGACGCAGAAGAGGTGACCATTTCCGGAGAAGAACTCGTGCTGACGTCTGAGTCCAATATTTTAGCGATTGAAAAATAATTATTCCTTTAGTTCAAATCATATGGCAAAACAAATTCTTGAAGGTGAGATGGCAAGGAAAGCGCTTCGCGCGGGAGTGGATAAGGTCGCGAACGCAGTAAAGATCACGATCGGTCCGCGTGGAAGGAATGTCGTGCTTGATAAGGGATATGGCGCTCCGACGATCACGAATGACGGTGTATCGATCGCAAAAGAGATCACTCTTCCTGACAAGATGGAGAATATGGGTGCGGAGATCATCAAAGAGGTTGCAATGAAAACCGATGAGATCGCCGGAGATGGAACAACGACCGCGGTCGTGCTCGCTCAGGCACTCATCAAGGAGGGGATGTCTCGTACCGCAATGGGTGCAAATCCGATGGGAGTAAGGAGGGGTATGGAGGCTGCGCTCAAAGATGCTGTCGAATCACTTCACCTTATGATGAAGCCGATCAAGACCGACGCAGAGATCGAGCAGGTTGCAACCATCTCCGCTGAAAGTAAGGAGATGGGCAAGAAGATCGGTGAGACAATAAAGAAGGTCGGAAAGGATGGTGTGGTTACGGTTGAGGAATCACAGTCATTTGGCATCGAATCAGAGATCGTTGAAGGACTTGAGTTCGACAAGGGTTATGTTTCTCCATACATGATCACGAACCCTGAGCGTATGGAGGCGGTCTATAAAGATGCATACCTGTTGCTTACGGACAAAAAGATCTCGAGTATTCAAGATGTTCTTCCACTACTTGAGAAGCTTGCGGGAACAGGGCAGAAGGAGCTCGTCATTGTTGCCGATGATGTGGATGGCGAGGCACTCACGACTTTTGTGGTCAACAAGCTTCGCGGAGGATTCTCTGCACTCGCGGTAAAGGCTCCTGGTTTTGGTGATCGTAAAAAAGAATTACTTTCTGATATTGCGGTCATTACGGGCGGAACGGTCATCTCTGATGATGTGGGTATCTTGTTCGATCAGGTTACTATCGAAATGCTCGGTCGTGCCGGTCGTGTCATTGCGACAAAAGAAAAGACCATTATTGTTGACGGTAAAGGAAAGAAGGCGAAAGTTGATGCGCACGTTGAACAGCTCAAGAAGCAGCTTAGTGCTACGGACTCAAAGTACGATAAGGAAAAGATCGAAGAGCGCATCGCAAAACTCTCCGGCGGAGTTGCTATATTGCGTGTTGGTGCTGCCACGGAGACCGAGATGAAATATCTTAAGCTCAAGATCGAGGATGCTGTGAAGGCAACAAAAGCAGCGATCGCCGAAGGTATTGTCCCTGGTGGAGGCTCGGCGCTCGTACGTGTGAAGAGAGACCTTGAACTTGCGATCGCAAAAAGTGAAGCGGGCAAGAAGGGTCATGTAAACAAACAGAATTCAGAATACTTGATCGGCTATCATATCGTTGCGGATGCGCTCGCGGCACCGTTCAAGCAGATAGTAGAGAATGCAGGGCGCGATGACGCTGCGGTCTTGATGAAAGAGATCGTCGAATCAAAAGGGAACGCGGGGTATGATGCCGCAAATGACGTGATGGTCGCTGATATGCTGAAGGCGGGCATTGTTGATCCCGTAAAGGTGACACGCTCAGGACTTGAACATGCTGTTTCTGCAGCAGCACTCCTTCTTACGACGGAAGTGTCGATCGCGGATATTCCTGAAAAGAAAGATCCTGCATCTTCGGGTGGTATGGGTGGAGGGATGGGGGATATGGGATATTGATTCCGCACGCGTGAAAAGTTATAAAAAAACATCCAAGGTCCGTCCTTGGATGTTTTTTTATGCACAGATACAGCTTGCCAATATGCTAAAAAAGTAGTATAATGCTTCAGGCGTTCAATAGTTTCGAGCGCGTCTTCCTGAGGCAGATTGTTGACAATTTGATTCAAGAGGAAAATACTGGTTGTGCACCAAAGGTGGTGTACGTAAGTTCTTTTCTTTCTATAAAGGGGGTAGTAATGGCACACACAAACAGAGACATGGAAGTAGGGAGTGAGTTGAGTCCGGCCGAAGAAGCTGAGCTTGATCAGTTCTTGGACGATACGCTGATCGGTGAAGCATTACCGTTCGCACGTCACGGTTCTGGTGAAGAACAGTCCATGCATGAGGGTATCATGCATGCAATGGAACACGGTCCTCGACCCGACATTCCTCTCACGTCTCTTATCCGCCATGGTCGTCGTTAGTTTGGCGACCTAAAGGAATAACGCCGCGACTTGTCGCGGCGTTTTATTATCGTCCGCAACGCGCCTTAGAGTGAAGGCCTTTTACATTATTGACAATTTTAATAAAATATTTATAATGTGAAACTGAACTATCGTTCTTGTCCATTTTAAAAAAGGAGTCCATATTATGACTGGCATTGCAGATATTCCGTTTCTGAACGTGGAAGAAGAGGACCCCGATCTCGTTATCGACGAAACCTCTGTTTTTGAAACTCTACCCAACGAAGGAGACGTGATCCCAGGGGAGCATCGTCTGAAAACAGATGAAGAATTCATGGAGGAAGCTTTCGCAAAATACGGACGTGACCCCCGCGTTACGGAAGTGAAGCCGATGAAAGTCAGGCGGCCTGATGGCTCGACTTATGTACGTCCGCTCATCATCGGAAAGCCCGACCTCACGATCGGAAACCTCGTTTTTCCTGGAGGGAGCTCCGGTAGTCGTGGGTTTATGGACTAAACATGTAAGCGGTATCCAATGTCTTTGGGTACCGCTTTTTCTTTTATTGATGCATTATGAAGAAGTATTATCAGCACTACATCACTCAATATGCGTGAGACTGAAGCACAAAATTTAATACGAATGTTTGGTGGTCTGGATTCGCTTGTCGGTGTATTGCGCATCACCAATCTCCCCTCAGAGTCGCAACTCGAGATCGTCACACGTTTTTCGGAGCATATCTTTAAGCGTATTCTCCTTCATGTTCCCCGTGAACATATTGGACGCGTCATTGATGTGTTGGACGCTCACAGAGAGGAGGGAAGCGATTTTGAGGAACTCATTATCATCCTTGGTCAGCATATTCCCGATAACGAGATCTCTCTTCGTGAGGAGATAGAACAAGCGATCGCTCATTTCCGCGTTTCTCTATAAAGGCTCTTGTTGTGCAATACTCCGTGTCCTGTATGTGTATGGATAAAAAATACACGCTTGCTATACTTTAAGTCATATACATAGTTACTCTCTATTATGAATGATCTTTTACCAACGAAGTTCTCATTGAAGCAGGGTGCACTTCTTGTCGCACTTCTTCTTGTCGCTTTTTTTGTTGTGTCTTTTGTTCGTGAGATGACATCAAATTCACTTGGGCTCTCGGGTACATTGAGTGCTCCTATGGCACCGTCATTTGTCATGCAAAGGGATCAGGTGGAATCTGATGGTTATGCGATGGGAATGAGCAAGGGTGGTGTCGCTGATATAGCGTCCATGATGAACGAAAATAGTATTGCACCTTATCCTACGCCACAAGGAGACGCACCTGCGAGTGTGTCCAAGATCGTGAAGAATGCGGAACTCGCACTTCTTGTAGAAGATATTGATACGGCAGCGAAGTTGATCGATGGTGTGCGTGCCCAAAATGGCGGACAGATAGGGAACTCATCATTTGGGAATTATGGATCATCTCGGACTGGCGATATCACTATATGGGTACCGAGCGAAAATTTTGACAAGGCACTAAGTGCGATCAAGGACGGCGCGCTTCGTGTAAATAACGAGCGTATCTTGGTGTCGGATGTGTCCGCACAATTCGTCGACCTTGAGGCGCGACTCAAGAACATGAAAGCAACTGAGGCACAATACCTTGAGATCATGAAGCGCTCGGGAAGTATCGCAGATATTTTGAACGTCACCAATCAACTCTCGCAAACACGACAGACTATAGAGCAACTCCAAGGACAGCTCGATCATCTTTCTCGTCAGGTCGCATTATCCTCTATCCATATCACACTCACCGAAGAGGTGACGCCGATGCTTTCGAAAGATGAATGGCGTCCGCTTGCGGTCGTGAAGGCGGCGTCGCGTGAGACACTTCGTGATCTGACGCAGTTTGTTGACATGGTTCTCGTCTTCCTCGTCAAGCTTCCACTTTTGTTGCTGCAGCTTGCTTTCTGGGGAGTGCTTGCCTATGTAATTTGGCGACTCGGTTCATTCGCATATGCGCGCGTCACGGGAGTACGCTTGCCAGAGACGGGGGAGAAGTTATAATAATTACTCTCGTTCCGATACCTCTTATTCGTTAGTATATATAGAACATGTCATTCGTATTTCTCGCTATTGTTGTTGGTGCAATTCTTTGGGCGATAGGGCTTTATAATAATTTCGTACGCTTGATACAGCGTAGCGAAGAAGCGTGGGCGGATATTGAGGTCCAGCTCAAGCGTCGCTATGATCTTATTCCGAATCTCGTAGAGACGGTGAAGGGATATGCAAAGCACGAGGAGGGAACACTCACGAAGGTCGTTGAAGCGCGCAATATGGCAATGGCGGCAAATGGTAATGTTGCCGATCAAGCGAAGGCGCAGAACATGATCACTGATGCGCTCAAGTCTATCTTCGCACTCTCTGAGGCATATCCTGACCTGAAGGCAAATCAGAATTTCCTTTCACTCCAGAATGAGCTCACTGATACGGAAAATAAAGTACAGGCCGCTCGCCGTTTCTATAATGGAAACGTTCGTGATCTCAATATCTCTGTTGATACATTCCCCGGAAACGTCGTTGCGAACATGTTCCATTTCGCAAAGAAGGAATATTTTGACCTTCCTGACGACGATGCCGCACAAGCTCCTGTTGCAGTAAAATTCTAAAGTAATATCTTAGAAAGAAAACAACCTGGCTTGATCGGGTTGTTTTCTTTTTATGGGGAGACTTGCGGTGCGGCACACTCTCGATATAATACGCATACTATATGGCTACACTCTATACACATCAAACAGAAAACGTCACCAAAACATGGATACTCGTCACGGGGTTCCTACTTTTTATCGTTGCGCTCGGATGGCTCTTTGCGCAGGTCTACGATAATCCGTCCATTCTTTATTTTGCAGTCATCTTCAGTATCGTTATGAATGTGGGAAGTTACTGGTATTCAGATAAGCTCGTGTTGTCGATGGTCCACGCGAAGGAGATACAGAAAGGAGACAATCCCGAACTTTGGAATATCGTTGAAAATCTTGCGATCACCGCAGGGCTTCCGATGCCACGACTCTGTGTCGTCGAGGATCCTTCACCAAATGCATTTGCAACGGGACGTAATAAAGAGCATGCGGTAGTTGCGGTGCACACCGGACTCCTTCAGATATTGAATAAGACCGAGCTTGAGGGTGTGCTTGCGCACGAACTCTCTCATGTGGGGAATCGCGATACGCTTGTATCGACGGTGGTTGTTGTGCTCGCGGGGATGGTCGCTATTGTGGGGGACATGTTCTTACGCATGTCGATGTTCGGTGGAGGGCATCGTGACAACAAAGGGGGAAGTGCTATGTTCATCCTCGCTATTGTTGCGGCAATATTGGCGCCGATCGCTGCGACAATGATCCAGCTTGCGGTGTCCCGAAAACGTGAATTTCTTGCCGATGCATCGGGTGCGTTACTTACGCGCTACCCTGAGGGTCTCGCATCTGCCCTTGAGAAGATCAGTGGTGTTGGCGCAGTGACACCTTCGACGACGGCATCGAACGCATACGCACATCTCTATATATCAAATCCATTTGGTGGCGCAGGTCGCGTGATGGCAAAAATGTTTATGACGCATCCGCCCATGGAAGAGCGTATTGCAATATTGCGAGGAATGGACATTGCGAAGTAGGGCGTGTTGGTGCGTTAATTCCTTGACTTTGTATAAAAAAGTAGTATAATCTTACTTAGATTTCTCACTGTCGAGAATCTGTATTCTTTGAACTTTTTTAATTAAGGAGCAATATCATGGGTGTTTCGAAATCCGATCTGCGCGCTATCAACATGGGTGATGGTCGTATCCACAAGATGCATTTGTTGTTCCCTGCGGTCGCGGTCCACTCCGATGCCGATGAATACGCCGATGATCGTGATGAGAAGTTTGAGCCTGATTATGTTCCGAGCGCAGAAGATGTCCTCATTGCGATCAGTGATGGTGATGAAGATTTCTTGAGTGCACACGGACTGCTCTACATGCTTGATGCCGACAGTGACGCTGATGACATTCATCCTGTTTGTGATGATGGTGCTCATTGCGATGATGAAAATCGCTTTGACAATGTCGTCTTCCTCGGTCGGGATGATCCGCTCGATGAAGGTCCTGAGGATTCTTGCGGTGCTCTCTTTGATGAGCCTTGCTGCCATCTGGATAAATGCGAGACGCACAAGCGTCTCCACTCGAAGGTGGTGTATGGCCCCGAAGGTAAACGCATCACCAAGTGTGCGCTCGTCGAATCGCATGGCGTTCATGGCCGCAAACCGAATCGCCCGAAGCGTGTGACGGTGCGTGGTGCGACCGTTCGTGCCGACATCATGTATGGTCCGTACGGCCCCAGGTATGTCGGCTTTATTGCGGAGGTCCGCAAGCAGGGTTAGGCTTCGTTATCTTTTAACGGACAGCATTATATGTGCTGTCCGTTTTTCTTTTTTCTCTTTATTGCTATAATTTTCCCATGAAACAACTTTTTTCGTATATAAAAGAAAGCGTATATTCTCCAGAATATTATCGCCAATTACTTTCTCGCCCATTCTCGTATTCATGGAAGTATTATTCCGCCCTTGCGATGCTCCTTGCTGTTTTTTTGACCATCGTTTCATCGGTGCCACTTGTTCCGATCGTGAATCGTGCAACGCATGAATTTCCACAAAAGTTCTTTGCGTATTACCCTGACGAGCTTGAGCTTCATGTTCAAAATGGAGTCGTAACGACCAACGTTGCTGAGCCATACTTTCTTCCTCTTCCTGAAATGTTAAAAAGCGAGATCGCGGATGAAAATGTCGCAGTTGATCACTTGGTGGTCATTGATACAAAGACCCCCATCTCTCTTGAGGCGTTCCGCGCATATGGTGCGATCATGTGGATAGGGAGTACCGCGATCGCGTCATATGATGATCAAAAAGGTATCACTATTAAGCCGATGACGAAGGATGCAAACTTTGTGGTGAGTGAGACCGTACTTCGTTCTATTGAAAGCCGTATGTCGCCATACTATGTCTTTATTTCGCCGGTCATGGTTCTCGCGATATTCTTCGGACTCATGATCGCGCTCGGTATTAATTTCATCTATCTTGTTTTTGGCGCAGTATTCATCATGCTTTTTGGTCGGTTCGCATTAAAGCAAAAATGGGGATATGGGACCTCTTATCGTATCGGTCTTCATGCTATTACGTTATCGCTCCTCGCAGATGCATTATTCTCGGTCGTCGGAGTAAATATCGTAAGTATTCCATTTCTTCAGACCGCACTCATTCTTGCAGTGGTGTACGTGAACTATAAAGATATGAAGTCGAGCGAAGAAGGTGAAGCTTCGTCGCCCGAAGTTGTCGCTCCGTAATTTTATTAGTGGATAATGTATTATATTGAGTATGTTTCAGCATCACGAAGAACCATCATCAGGACTCGATTCAATAGTCCTCGATGCGATCATTGAAAATAGTACTGCGAGTATCGCATATCTTGATACGAATTTTACGTTCATAAAAGTGAATTCTCTTTACGTGAAAGATTCAGGTTTCACAAAGGAGGAGCTACTTGGGAAGAATCATTTTGCATTATTTCCCGACGCAGAGAATGAGGCTCTTTTTAAGAAAGTACTCGATACGGGTGAACCTATTCAGTTCAAGGAGAAACCTTTTACTTTTCCTGCTCAACCGGAGAGGGGTACGACCTATTGGGATTGGAAGTTGACTCCCGTGAAAGATGAAAAAGGTAAGATATTCGGATTAGTACTTTCGCTCATTGAAGTGACCGAAGAGGTGAAGACTCGAGAGTCTCTTAAGGACAGCCAGGCAGAGGTTGTTGGGCAGAACAAGATACTTGAGGAGAGGGTTGCCGAACGCACTGCAGAATTGGAAAAGAAAATAAAAGAGCAAGAGCTCCTTATGGAGTCTTTTGTTGGAAGAGAGCTTGCGATGGTTGAAATGAAAAAAAAGTTAGGGGAGTCGAAGGGGGAGTAGGTGAGATCTGTATAAAACACACACAAAGAGATTGTGTGTGTTGTGTGTTCTCTTAGGATCTCTCACGAAAGACACACGAGTCCTTCGAATCTCTCCTCCTTAAACAAAGCGTCAATTAAAATACCCATGGCGGTGGGTATTGGACGAAATTCGAAACTATTTCGAGTAAAATCCTTGTGTAATTGCAGAAAAAAAGCCTGATTATCATCTATGGTGTGGTTTTTGACATGCCCCGTACTTACCAGTCTTCATCACGTAAAGGATTTACGAAACTTAAAAAAAGTGTTACAATTCACAAGACATCGAGCCTAAAAATTAGGCAATAAAGGCTATTATGAAACACCGCGCGCTCACATTATTGCTCCTCATTCTTGTTTTTTTGGGGTGCGTCTTTTATTTTTTTACGTCTTCTCGAATAGAAAGAGAAAAATTGAATTTATACAATGACCTGTCTTACCGATCAAATACATTAGCTCAAAATATAATTGATGGAATTTCCGACAAGAAAAATGATCTTCTCTATACAGAGCAGATTCTTGAGAAGATATCCCAATATGAAAAGATTGTTGATGCCGCTTATTATAGTAGCGAAGGAATTTTAGTATTTTATAAACGAAATCCTGCATTTGAGAACAATACCATCGCATCGATGGATAAGCTGGTCATCAATCAATCGGAAGAAATGCCGTCCACAGAGTTCCACGACAGATATGCACGATTTTATTATTCCATTCTTGGTAATGACGACGGCTCCATTCTTGGGTATCTGTTAATAACGCAAGACACGGGATACATAGATGGATATGTTTTTCGGATATGGAGAGATAGAATTTTTACTTTTGCCACTCTTGTCGCCCTCTCGTTCGTATTCGCCTATCTGCTGTTTTATTTTTACGTGATCAAATCTTCAGCTCGAGCCGTCGATATGTTGAAGAAAATCAGGAAAAGCGTCGATTATTCGGCATATCTTCCAAGCAATGTTTTTCCATTTTCCCAGGAGTTGAACAACGAAGTTACTTTTACTATTCAAAGCTTTTTACGGGCAAGACAGAGTGCTAGGGAGGAAGCGGATCTGAGATATAAGATCATAGATTCTCCTTGGACATTTTCCCGTTTACAGCGCTTTTTTGCCAAGAGAACAGAGAACAGGAAAGTTGTGAATGTTTCCAATCGGGAACCATATACACACATTGAGTCTGGTGGAAAAATAAAAATTTCTAAACCAGCACACGGCCTTATCTCTTCACTGGATGAGACAATGAAAGCGTGCCAAGGGACGTGGATAGCGCGTGGGGCGGGAGATAAAGACCGATCAATGACTGATGGTGACAATAAAATCCCTGTCCCACCCGAAGAACCAATGTATTCCCTAAAAAGAGTTTGGCTGTCTCAAGACGAGATAAATGGACACTATGTCGGATTTTCGAATGAAGCCCTTTTTCCCCTCTGCCTGATGACCCACAACAGGCCGATCTTCAGAGATTCTGATTGGGAATACTACAAAGCGGTGAATGATAAATTCGCCACCGCCGTGTTGGAAGAGATTGAGAACGATAAAAATCCCATAATTTTTATCCACGATCTGCATTTCGCGATTCTGCCACAACTTATAAAAGAAAAACGTCCCGATGCGGATATCATCCTGTTTTGGCATCATCCTTGGCCGTCAGCCGAGCAATTTAGTATTCTTCCGTGGAAAAAAGAGATATTGACGGGGTTGTTGTCCGCAGATGTGCTCTCTTTTCATATCCATCACTTCTGTAATAATTTTATGGATACTGTCAAAAAGGAACTTGAAGCGAAAATAAGCACTGAAGACTCCGCAATCTACCTCAACGAGAAAGAAACCCTCGTGAAGCATTTTCCGATATCGATTCCATTCACGAACCTTCACTCCAGCACAGCACAGGACCCAGATAGAGTGAGAAATATTATCGGTGAGGATGTGGATGGTCTACGGATGATCTTGGGAGTGGATAGAATGGATTACACAAAAGGCCTCATCGAAAGATTGAAAGGGGTCGAACAATTTTACGATGCCCATCCAGAATATAGGAAAACTACCGTATTCGTGCAGGTGGCTGCACCGAGTCGCGAGGCCGTACCAAAATACCAACAGTACGCAAAGGAGGTATTATCTGAAGCTGAGAGGATAAACCGAAAGCTTCAGACAAACACATGGAAACCGATAGTATTTTTGCATAAAGAAGTAAGGCAAGAAGATCTCGTGTACTTATATCGCAAGGCTGAGATTTGCCTAGTCACATCGTTGCACGACGGAATGAATTTGGTGGCGAAAGAATATATTGCGCAACAAAAAGATAGAGGGGTTCTTATTTTGAGCGAGTTTACTGGAGCAGCAAGAGAGCTTCATTCTGCGCTTATCATAAATCCTTATGCGACAAGTGACATTTCCAATGCATTGAACACTGCGTTCTTGATGGAAAATTCAGAGAGAAAGGCGCGACTTGACTCAATGAGAAATAAGATCGTTCACTACAACATCTTTCGATGGGTGGCGGATATTTTTGATTCGCTGTTAAGTAAATAACGCCATGAAGATCCTGACAAATTCTCAAGACAAGGCGGTTGGTGGAATTGTAAGAATGATGAATACGTTCGTCGAGTCCGTTCTTGAAACAAATCCCTCCGTTTCTTTTCATTTTGTAATTGCTTCCAGTAGTAAAGATCTAAAAGTAACAGAGAAAAAAACACATCAAAAGATGCACTACGGGTTTTCATCTGATTGCCTGGTTTTGTCGAGTGATTTTTATCCAGAAGTTATTCGTCGCTCAAAATCACTCAAAGATCTAAAAAGCGATCTTTCCGTACTTGTCGATTTTTATCTGGAAAGTATAAGGAAATCGAAACCCGATGTCATTCTTATAAACGGGACGTATTATCGACCGTGGGCACTACTACAGGCTGCAAGGCAAATGAATGTACCGTATGTGGTTTACGTTCACGGTTCGGTTGTGCGGGAAGGACAAGGCTTACCTAGTTCTGTTTTTTTGTTGCTTACGGAAATGGAAAAAGATTTTTATGATGAAGATGCAAGGTATATTTTCCCCTCCAGTGTTGCGCTGAATGGTGTATTATTTTCGAGCCGCATTCAACCTGGCCAATCCCATATCATATCCAATTCTTTGGAAAGTTCTTTTTTTATTCGCAAGAGTTTGCAAACCGAAAATCAAGAATCGATTGGATTCGTTTTAAGATGGGAAAGCGTTAAAAATACAGATTTTATTTTGGATTTTATTAAGTTCAATAAAAATTCGTCAAAACCATACCGTATAAAAGTGGTATCAGATTTGAGTGCAGAAAATTTGCAGCAATATCAGGATGAGTTTACCGATTTTTTACAGCCAAAAACAAAAAAGGAGATGGTGGAATTTTATCAGGAAGTGGATGCAGTAATAAATCCGTCCTTTTTTGAAACATTCGGATACGTTCCGGCTGAAGCCGTTGCTGGCGGTACCCCCGCCATTATCTCATCGGCTCAGGGTATCTCAGAGGTGTTTTTGAAATGCGGATTGGAGAGACTAATCTTTGATTTTAAAAACGTCTCCACTGTACATGAAAAAATTCATGACATCATAAAAAGGGGCGTATCTTCGAAGGAAATTGAAAAGCTCCGCAATGAATTGGACCCCGTCCGCCTCTCAAAAAATATCTTGTCTGTTTTATCCGAGGCGGTAAACAATTAAACTATCTAAAGCTGGGTAGGGTTAAGGAAATCTCGGCGGGAGCTTGCGAAGACGCAACTCCACT
>DAIUCR010000014.1:0-19960 GCA_036846065.1 Patescibacteria group bacterium
TGTTTTGTTCAGCAGAACAAAACGACGAGTCGGGGTCGCGGAAATTTCTGAGTGGTGACGAAGAAATTATCTGTGACCAGAGCATTAAACCTGTAAGCCGAAAATTCCTACCGGGGATTTTATATTTTCATAGGACTTTGTCACAAGTTTCTAAGCTTTTTATTTCGCTTTGCTCATAAAAATCCAAGAACTCGCGACCCCGACTCGGCCACATCTTTGCGCAGACACAAAGATGGCTTCGCGGCCTCCGTCTTTCAAGTCCTCTCCTGGACTACAGACGCAAAACAGCAGCGAAGCTTACGCTTCGCTGCTGTGTGTCTGTGCCCAGGAGAGGACTTGAACCTCCAAGCCTTGCGGCATCAGTTCCTAAGACTGACGTGTCTACCAATTTCACCACCTGGGCAAGTAGTAGAGCAATACTACTGCAAATTGGACAAAATGGGAATATCTACGCGTTTTTAAACCAGTATTCGCGGGACTTCATTCACTCCCCGTCGAGAATTTAACCTTGTAATTACTTGACTTTTGTGTATTTTTATGATACAATCTGCGCAGAAACAAAAACACCTGTTTTAGGTAATTCTTTGTAAATATCAATTTCAGAAAAGGAGCAAATCATGCTTACTGCACTTGCAATCATGCTTGGCATGGTCGCCGCACTCGTCCTCATTGGGGTCATTGCACTCCCCTTTGTTGCACCGCACCTGGCGAATGACCCGCAGAACCCACGGCGCTACTATGTATTCACAAAAGTCGAACCGAACCAATTCAAATTTGTCATGGTCGGCGGCAAAGTACACAAGGGTCTCATGAATTTCCCTGGATATCATGTATCTGGTGGAAATGACGGACCAAACGCGTACAATGTGATCCCTGGAGCAACGACGGAACCGGAGAGGATGAATTTCCTCGAGCAGATGATCTACGATCGTAGTGGTCATCGCTATGTCGGAATAATCTTTGGAAACCTCCACACGTATTCATTCCCGCGTGTAAAAGAAGTTTTACGCCCTGACGGAACACTTGATATCGTCGGAAAAACAGACACATCGGATCATTTCGTGCTCTCTGAGCAAACACATCGTTTTGATGTGCCGAATGTTGAAACGGGTGGCGAGGAAAACGTTCTTGTCACTTATACAGGTAAGTTCACGGTGCAGATCGTGAATCCCTACAAAGCAGCATTCGTCGCAAGGGAGCAGTGGCTTCAGCAGATCATCGCAGCACTACGCGTACGAGGAAGAAATTATGCTCGTGCACGCACATTCGATCAACTACTGGGCGCCAAAGAAGATACTAGCGCAGGAGGAAAAGAAGCCGCACTTCAAAACATCGGAAGCGATCTGATCGAAGTGAACAATCACATCGAGGCAGGCAGAGGCTCCGAAGAACTCTGGGGTGTACGCTTACTCCGCGTTCAAGTTGAAGATATCCAAATGACCGACTCGAAGGCCGAAGAATCTCGGACGAAAATGTATGTCGCCAAACGTGACGCGGAAGTAAAACAAATTTCCGCAACCGCAGAAGCAAGAGCATATATGACCGTCAAAGCAGGCCGAGCAAAAGGTGATGCAGGATATCTGAAGAGTGTCACTGACGCAATACACGAGAAGGGTAACGTTGCGGTCATGCTGACGCAGCAGCAGACCCAGATCGAAACCGCAAAAGGAGCAAATAACGTATTTCTCAATGTGGGTTCAGGTGGGCCCGTAAATCCCATCGATGCTGCGATCCTTACCGAGCTGCAGCAAATGAACTCTTCCAGAAACCCTCCACCCAAAGAATCTGGTGGTGGTAACAAAAGGAGGTAAAAAATAGTGAGAACGAAACATGGTCTCATGTATGGTGGTGGTGCATTTGTTGTGCTCATGATCGTCGCCGCTTCATTTTTCCCAAGCAATCCGCTTGGCAATTTTGCAAGCATGATGATTTGGGCATTCGTCGGCACCATCGCCACACTCCTCGGCGTGATCGCCCTGTTTATTGGTGGGCGACTCTACCGGAGTCATCCACTCAAAGCAGGTGCAGCGTCTAAGGAAAAAACTCTTGGGGTAAAGGAATCTCCTCCCCCATTTCTTTCACCGCTTATTGGAGGATCTCTCTTCGCAGGAATTCCTGTTGTCCTGGTACTTGGTCTGATCGCGTACATGATCTCACCGAACCTGCTTAAGGTTCCGAACATGATCATGCTCGTGGTCGTCGTTACTGCACTCCACTTTGCATTACAGAGTGCAGCAGAACGCTCAAGGGCAGCTTCAGCAGGAAAAAAGGAAGCACACCCAGGACTGGTCGGAGTAAGTCAAATGACGGGCAAACTCATGCTCGCCACGGCACTTCTCTCTATCGCCTACTATGCATCAACCCCAGGCGCCCTCACGGAGCTCCTAGATGACCGTGGTCAATTCGGACAAAGTGTTAGCGAGGATGACCTCCCCAAAGACACCCTCCTTGACCCGGGGCTCTCAAAGAATGATGTCGGGAAGTGGATAGCGAAATTCAATATCCAAAACCCTCACATCTTAACCGATGGAGTAATGAGCGAGCAGTCGACCAAAGCGCTCCGTGATGCGGCAAACGGTTACCCAATGCAAGTTGGTGTCGGAAGCTATATCAATAGCACCGTAAACCTTTCAGTCACATATAGTACGGGTGATCTTAGCGATGGCATCCTGCTCTATAACGGCAATTGTCTTTCGCCAACACTGGAGAGGAACGGCCGTCGTTATACGCCCAAAACGTGTAGCGGCAACTGGAGAACGCAGAGCAATAGCATGATGGGTGTTTATGCGATCGTCTTTAAGGAAGGAGGAAAGCTTTTTACCGTAGACCTCTACGTTGGGGATATCATCAAAGGTTTCCCTGACATGAAATTGATCATCGAAAAGAATGGAGAGTAGTTCTTCTCACTCACAAACCGCCAAGGATGCAATATCCTCGGCGGTTTTTTTATAAGGCAACCTCGTATTATCTTCAAACTAGGATGCAGGGAGTGCCGTAGGAAGCACTGGAGATGCGCCAAGTGTACCTGTTGTACCAAGACCGAGCGAGCCCTGAATGAATCCAACAAGAGCCCAAAGAGAGACCATCACAAAGATAGCAACCATACCCCAGATCATCACCCTCTTCCCTTCCTCTCTTGCCTTCTCATCATCGGTGTGTGCAATGAATTTTACAATGCCCCAGAAAAATACAAGAATACCAAGACTAAGGAAGAACGGGATAAGCGCACTCACAAAATCGATCACGAGATCGATCGCACCTTCAACACCAGACACCGCCGCGAGCGTAAGTACTGGAGCAAAAATTCCAATGGGAATGATAAATTTATACATAATTCATGAGGTTCATATCCGCACCGATCGAACTAATAAGGAATTTCATTATACCGAACACCGATACCATAATGAACATTCCGATCACACCCCAGAACATACTACTGCGACCCTTCTCACGCGCTTCTTCGTTATCGGGATTCCAGATATAAGAAACAACACCATAAACAAAATACGCCATGGCAAATGCGAACATCATCGCAATGATCGGATTCAAGATCTCCGTACTTATCTTGCCAACAAATGTAAGCACTGAAGGAGGAATCACTGCCGCGGCCTCTGCGGCGGCGGGAAAAAATATAGAATTCATAAAAATATTATATCAAGCCATAGATACTATACAAGAAAAAACAAAACATCCACCAAGTGGTGGATGTTTCGCGCACAACAACAAGTGAATTATGTTGTTGGAACAAGGCTCACAACTGGTGCAACTGGTGCAACAATTGAACCCGAAAGTCCGAGTGAGTTCTGAACGTATCCGATGATTCCCCAGAAGGCAACCATAACGAAGATAGCGATCATACCCCAGATCATAAGAGTCTTTCCAGACTCCTTTGAAGCCTCATCACTTGCATTAGCGATGTACTTGACCAAACCCCAGAAGAACACGAGAACTGCGAGTGAGAGCAGAACTGGGATAAGGAATGCAACAACGTCCTGGAACTGATTGAGCGTATTTGCGAGCGGTCCTGAAGGAGCTGCAAATGCCATCATAGGGCCCATGAGCATCGCTGCGGTAATAATTTTCTTCATAAACAAAAGATAAATAAATTGTTAATAATATACAAACGACCTTCTGCTAAACTATACGTATTAATGATAGCCTACTTGGCAACACTCAGCAATGAAACTGACTTCAAAACTGTGGATTACCCAGGAGTCTTATGGGGGGGTCTTTATCTCACCAAAAACAGTGTGGAAAAGATGAGCACTGCAACCGTATTAGGGTGCGATCACTGTATTATTTTTATTTAGATACTGAGTCGAAGCAGGACTTATTCCTAACGTATCAACGAGTATGATACGCACAATTCCCCAGATCGAAACAAGCACAACAAAAGAGATAAGCCCCCAGACGATGAACTTCTTTCCCTTTTCATGCTCTGCCGTGTCCCCCGCATTCGCAATGAATTTTACGAGCCCCCAGAAAAAGAGCGCGATCGCGAGTACCCAAAACAAGAATCCCACCTTCTGAATGAGTGAATAGATAAGGACCGTAAAACCAAAAATATCACTCACCTGTGCATGCGCAAAAGAAGGAAGAAGGAAGAATGCTGTAACAACAGAGAAGGTTTTATTATAGAGCATGAAGATTTTTTAATAAGGATCTAATTATGGTGTAGGTGGCGATATTTGAATTATTCCAACAGCGCTTGTACCAAATACACTGTAACGCATGATCGAAACTATTCCCCAAATACCAAACACTACGACGATTCCGATAATACCCCAGAGCAGGTACCCCTTGATCTCCTCTCTCTTTTTTTCATTATCAGAATTTGCAAAATACATCACGACTCCGTACATCATTCCAACAGTCAGAAGAGCAATGAGAATATTTGTCACATTGAGCATGATCTTCAGAAACAGTTCAGCGACATCACGGAGGTTACCCGGCGCAGCAAGAGCGATCCCGGGAAGGAAGGAGGCGAACAATATACCGAGAAATATCTTTTTCATTGTGGTCATATATTAAAAAGCACTTGCAGTACCATATATCATATCTGAAATAACGCGAGCACCAAGGACGATCGTCGCACCCACAAGCACCCACACGACCCACATCTTTCCCTTCGTGCGCTGCTGTTCATTATCCCCCGCGGTCATAAGAAGAAAGCCTGAGTAAATGATCGCCATAGCAAGCATCGGAATCCCCACAAGCTGAATGATCTGTATCAAAAGATTGATGAAATCTTGAAGCGTTGCACCACCACCCGGAGTAGGATTCGCAAGAGTCGTCGGAGTTTGCGCAAATGCAAACAAGGGAATAAATGACGCGATGATGATTTGATGACGTAGATTCATATAATGATCGATGAATTATGAACCAAGACTGAGAACTGTTGTTTCAACTGCGAGTGCGATAGCCTTTGCACCGAAGAGAATAAGGGCTCCGACCATTGTCCAAGTGAATACAAAGCGTGCCTTTGTGGACTTTGACTCATTGTCCCCCGCGGTGACAAAAAGGAAACCCGAGTAAATTATCGAAATGACAACAATAGGAACACCGATGAGGAAAACAAGGTCAACAAGTGCGAGGAGCAATCGAGGAATCGAATCTATCACGCCACTACCATCGTTGTATGTTAACGGATTCGGGTAAGCAGATGCAGCCTCGGCGAAAGGAGCAAGGGTAATGAGTGAGGATACTAATGATCGCTTAATAAATTTCTGCATATATGTTTATTATGGCCCTAATAGATTATACACCGAACCAGTTCCCAAGAAGAACTCGAGGATAAAGTTCACAACGAGCCATGCTGCAAGTGCAACAACGAGACCTATGAACACGTACCAAAAGATATCGTGCGCCTGCTTCACCTTGGACTCGTTTCCACCATTCGTAAGATAAAGGAAACCTGCATAGGCAAACATTATTGCCGCAAGTGGCGAAGCGATCTTGAAGATAAGGAAATTAATGACATTTTGCGCAAGAATAATAAAGTCATTGAACTCACACTCCTGTCCTGCGGCGATCGATCCACCTGATGAAACGTTTCCACAAGGGATCAATCCTGATGAAACCTTTTGTGCTCCCGCAAACATTGGCACAAAGAATATTGCAAGCAAGAGAGGAAGGAGCAGAGGAGAAAATCTTTTCATATACATCATTAAACTACTAATAGGATTGCAGTGCGGAAGAAAGTTGAGACTGAAGACTTCCGATGGCTTGATTGATCGGATAACGCCCTGAGGATACTCCTTCGATAGCAACTTGAAAAGCCTCATTGCTTAACTCAGGTTTTGGATCGAGCCATGTGCGCGAACGAATGGCGGCATCGTAGAAAACAGTCTGCGCAGCATCGGTCGGCTTTTGAGCAAGAAGATCGCGACGAACGGGAGGGAGTGTGAAAAATTTTGCAAACTCACCAGAAGGACCACTTTCAAGAAGTTGCTGCACCACAAACACGGCAGTGGGTTTATTTGGCGAACTTTTGAGAATGGTGAGTCCATACACTTTTGCAAAAGTGATCTCTGCTGATGTGCCACGAGGAATCGGTACCTGAGCAACAGCAAAATTCAGATGTGGATTTTTCTCACGAATACGCTTGTATGTACTTGCATAATCAAAGTGCACTGCAAGATCGCCATTGATGAACTCATTAAGCGAGTTTGAACGAGAGCGATTCCATGTATAAATATCCTTGAGTGGGTTTGAAAAATCCATAAAGAATCGGAAGGCGGAGACAACGTCTTCACTTGGAACAAGACGACCCGATTCTCCGCTCATTAACTGAGCAAGTGGTCTACCGCCGGGGCCGATCTTTACGATCGGATTCCCAACTTGAAGGAACAACATCGCGACGACATCTTTTGCATGCTCAACATTTTGAAACTCTCCAAAGGCGATCGCACTCTGCACGACATTGAAGGTCTTTGGATCTTTTTTTGTAAGCTTCTGAGTAAGAGTAAGAAATTCATCCCAATACTTTGGAGGTTCTGTCACAGAAGCATTGGAAAAAATATCACGATTCCAATACATGATCATTGGATCTACTGCAAACGGAACAGCAATGAGACCTTGATCACGAGTATATATTTCTGCAGCCTGAATAAATGTACCCTGAAGCCATGCGGGTGTAATACCCCCAGGTGAGTACGGTATAGGTTCGATCTTATCAGTGTGGCGCAAGACAAGATCATCAGGAAGAAGGAGGACGTCTGGACCACGACCACTTGCAAGCGCCTCAACAATATCGCGATCAAAATCTTTTGCATCATGAAAAGCGTACACCACACTAACTGAATCTTTATACTTTTCATTCACACCGGATATAACCTTATCCATTCCACTGACTGGATATGTTCCCCAGATCGTTATAGTACCGCGAATATTGGCGGGTGTATCACTGCTTCCTCCTGGTGTCTTCGAGAACACAATAACTGCAACAACAGCCATTACGCCAAAGAAAGTAAGAAAGATGTACTGAAATTTCATAAGATACTTGTGTTCAATTAATCATGATAGAGCCCCTTCTTAAAAACGAACCCGTAGTGAAAATTCCCCGCGTTTATTGCACGATCAAGAGTAAAATTAAGTGACTCAACGAGTGTGCGAGCCTCCATTTCGGGAAAAACTTGTTCAGGAGTTGGTCCCATATTATTGAAAGAAGCAGTCCAATCAACGAGGAGCAGCAAGCCTCCATGACGGAGCACTCGACGAGCCTCACTTAAGACCGCTTTCTTGTCAGCAGATTGAAATAAGACATTTGAAATGATGACTGCATCACAAGACTGATCACGCAATTTCGTACCACCGGGTCTTTCGAGGTCACCCCAAATGAACGACACATTACCCACATGATTCTCTTTGCAAGAATTTTCAAGTCGGGTCAAAAGATCCTTTTGAACATCGATGGCATATACCTTCCCTGTACCATTAAGCGCTTTTGCGGCGGCGATCGTATATGCACCAGCCCCTGCACCAAAATCAGCAATGATCTGATTTTCGGAAATACTTAATTCCTTGATATTTTTTTCGGGTGCGGAAAACATGCTTGATATTATAGCACTGAACAAGGAGTATCGAAAAGCATCCAATCCCCAAGTCATTGATCTCGATTCGCTTGAAGCTCGAACACAGGAAAGGTTGTCACATAATTTTGGATGCAATGCGAAGTCCTAGACCGTTTCAGGAAGGACGAGTAGTGCCGCACCCAAATTATGCGACAACCCTGTTACAGAGTGATGAGGGAGGCGATAGAATCCCCTGGACGAAGCTTCATGATGCGCACTCCTTGCGTCTGTCGTCCAAGTACGGGGACTTGAGCGAGTGGCACACGGATCACTTGGCTATTCTTTGAGATCGCAACAACCTCTCCTTCCCTGTCTGAGAGCACGAGTCCCGTCATAAGCTTGCCGGTCTTTGGAGTGATTTTTGCCGTCTTGATTCCGCTTCCGCCACGCTTTTGCACCTTATATTCTGACAACTTGCTCATCTTTCCGTACCCCTCTTCGGTCATAACAATGAGAAGTGGATCTTCATACGATTCTTTTATCACATCAGCAGTAACGATCTTGTCACCACCCTTTAAATTCATTCCACGTACGCCACCTGCACTGCGTCCCATTTCACGTACATCAGTGTGTGCAAAACGAATAGATTGTCCCGACTGCGAAACAAGAGATACATCGTCTTTGCCTTCGACGAAACACGTTGAGAGCAATTGATCGCCCGCTTGTATCTTTATCGCGATCAAACCACTGCGGCGAACATCCTTAAAACTATCTGCGGCAACCTTTTTAACAACGCCCTTCTCGGTAACCATCAGCAATGACAGCTTCATTGAGGCCTTCACCTCCTTCGGCATTGCGAGCATTGATGTAACAGATTCATCAGAAGAAAGCTGCAAGTAATTCATAATGGACTTTCCTTTTGTTGCACGACGTCCCTCAGGAAGTTCATACGCCTTGATCTGATATGCCTTACCTTTATCGGTAAAGAAGAGAATGTCCGCATGTGTCGAAGTTGTAAGGAACATTTTTACAAAATCCTCATCTTTCGTATCGATATCAACAACACCCACTCCGCCACGACGTTGTGTGCGGTATTCAGATGGATCAATGCGCTTGATATACCCTCCCGCAGTAAAGACAAGTACGGTCTCTCTTTCAGGGATCGTATCTTCAACAGAAATAGTGTTTACTCCGCCCTTGATGATCTTTGTGCGACGCTCATCGCCATATTTTTCCTTTACCGCGATCATTTCGGACTTAATGACCTCAAGCATCTTTTTCAAACTTCCGAGGATCGTCTCGAGTTCCTTGATGAGTGCCTGCACTGCCTTCAATTCATCCTCGATCTTCTTGCGCTCAAGACCAGCAAGCTTCTGAAGTTTCATTTCAAGGATCGCACTTGCTTGTCGATCTGAGAACTTGAATTCTTTCATCAAATTCGCATGTGCAGTTGGAGTATCTTTTGATGCCTTGATCGTCTTAATGATCGCGTCGATATGATCGAGCGCTTTTTTGAGTCCGAGAAGAATATGTTCACGGTCCTTTGCCTTTGCGAGTTCAAATTCCGTACGACGCTTTACGACAACCTTGCGGTGCTTGATGAATTCTTCAAGAAGAGACTTGAGCGAGAGCGTGCGAGGCACCCCGTCAACAAGCGCGACAACATTGTAGTGGAAAGTACTCTCGAGTTCAGTGTGGCGGTAAAGATAATTGAGTACCTTTTGAGGTGGCACGCCCTGCTTCAGATACACCGCGATACGAATGTCACCTTTTGCGGATTCGTCGCGAAGATCCTTGATCCCTTCAAGTTTCTTTTCTTTTACAAGATCGGCGATCTTCGTGAGTAGGTCTGCCTTATTCACGCGGTATGGGAGGGAGGTAATGATGAGCTCTGATTGACCGAGCTTTGTCTCAGTTATCTCAGCCTCTCCACGACACACCACACCACCGCGACCAGTTGCGTACGCATGGGTGATATCAGTTTTATTGTATGCGATACCTCCTGTCGGAAAATCTGGGCCCTTCACGAACTGAAGAAGATCCTCATTTGTCGCATCAGGATTCTCGCTTAAATGAAGGAGTGCATCGACAACCTCAGTAAGATTGTGTGGCGGAATATTTGTCGCCATACCAACGGCGATACCAAGCGTACCATTCAAGAGTAAATTTGGTACGACCGAAGGAAGGACGACGGGCTCCTTACGTGAACCATCATAGTTCGGACGAAAATCAACCGTATTCTTATCAAGATCTCTTAAGACCTCTCCCGAGATACGGGACATCTTTGCTTCAGTATAACGATACGCCGCGGCTGCATCACCATCGATGGAACCAAAGTTTCCTTGACCTAGAACCAGAGGATAACGCATTGAAAAGAGTTGTGTCATCTTCACCATCGCCTCATAGACCGAAGAGTCTCCGTGAGGGTGGTATTTACCGAGCACATCTCCAACGATCGTTGCCGATTTTTTGAAACGTGAAGACGCAACAAGACCCGCCTCCTGCATTGCGAACAAGATACGACGATGAACCGGCTTTAATCCGTCACGCACATCAGGAAGAGCGCGCTGCACAATGACCGACATTGCGTAGTCGAGATATGAGTCACTCATTTCAGTCGTCACATCAACAGAAACAGTACCGAGTACGCGCTCGTTTTCTATTGGAGTGTTTTCGTCATTTGTTTTTTTGTCTTTTTTGTTCATAGTGCTGATTGTTACGAATTATTCGATGGGCGTTGATGTACTACTTTCTATCGGTATAGTATCAATATCGATCACATTCTGAGCAGGATCTTCTAAATAAGTAGCATCGTTCGAAGCTTCATTCTGAAATGCGCCAATGACTTGCGCCATCACCTCCGTGCTTGAAGCATCATACTCTGTCGAGCCAACTAATCCAGTAAGTAGATCAGAGGTAGAATCTTTTGCTCGATTCGCAATATCAGCAGCTGCGCGGACTGGAGTGATGTCATTTGATGAATAGCTATGTTCGATCACTGAATCTACACTCCATGATACCCACCACATGCTTACAATAAAAACAGAGAATACCGCGGTAACAGAAAAAGCGATACGCTCACGGACGTGCCGAGGTTTCATCCTGAGTTTGTCCAAGTAATCCAACATGATCATGCGTGAAGGAGGGCCTCAAGTACAACAACCTCTCCCTCCTTACCCTCAAGGTCCTTTTTCTTTATTGTTAATTTTTCAACAGGAGCGACACCCTCGGCGCCTGACTCTTTGAGAAAAGTTGAAAGCTGTTCGCTTTTTGCTCCATCATAAAGCAGAGGAATAACGATCTTTGCACCAAGAAGCACTGCGACTTTTTCTGCATCAGAAGGAGAAAGAAGGTCACCTCCCGAAATTGGGGTGAAAAGAATATCTACAGCGCCGATCCCTTGAAGCATTTCACTTGAAAGCTCTGGCATGGCAAGCGCACCAAGCATGCAGAGGCGCATTCCTTCCAATTCAATAGTATAAATAGTATTCAAAAGACCCTCCTTTCCGAATGGAGCTGTCGCAGATACTCCACTCACCACAACACCTCCCACTTCATAATCACCAGGACCCGAGATGATGAATGGAGTTTTTTCACCATGGCTTAAATTGTCGACTCCGTTGTAGTCAGGATGATTCACTGAAACAAGACCGATCCGTGCACCAAAACGGATGGGTTTATACTGTGAGCCTTTACCGAATGGATTTGCTGCAACAACAGTGTCTCCTTGAGTAATTTTTATGAACTGTCCTCCGTGGTACGTGATAATCATGGAGTTGAGTATAGCAATTTTTCAAAAAAAGAAAAGCGGGAAAAACCTTATTATAGGCCCAATTTTTGACATTTTTACTTTTTTATTGAAAAATACTTGACATAACCTAATATAAATGCTACCATTTCAACTGGATGGGGTTGCGTTTCGTTTCTGCCCGCACGCGCAATTTTAGGAGTCTGCTGATTCCTAAATCCAGCCCGCCCTTTGGAGCACTTTGTGCTCCGCTCTGGCACCCGCTGGCCTTACGCCGCTACCCCATCCACCACTGGTTCTTTTTTCAATCTTTCAAGGAAAGGAATTACTTATTGTGAAACCCAATACGACTGAGAATAGTTCAAATATCTGACCCAGCGCCGGCGGCCAAGGTGGCAGCGATCCCGCTGCCACCTCCAAATGACCAAAGATACGGAGCCATGCCATGACTTGGACCTAGCGAAGAATCAGGAGTACTCACTAACAACTTTCACCAAAGAGAGATGGGCGAACGCCCAACGGCACCACAGCCCCCGCACACGTTGCGGGGGCTTTATCTTTTAAAAAAGTGTATAAATCTATTGCAAATAGACTGATTATCTGCTAATCTTCTGAGCACAAATTAATTATTCACACCACTTGGGCTAACCCGTGGCGCGACACATCTTTTATTAGCGATGTGAAGCAAGACGAACCCTAGAGGCTAGACACTGATCTGCCTTGTTGCAGGTCTTTTTAATTTTTTATGACAACAACACAAGAAGAAGAGATCATGGAGGTCTCTGACGGAACACTTTCTGCGGATAGTGTCATGGCGAAGTATATGGCGGAAATGACTCCTCGTTGCCAACCAGGAGACATCGTCGAAGGACCCGTCATTAAGCTCGACAAGCGTGCGGTATATATCAATATGCCTCCTCATGGCATCGCGATCATCTACGGTCGTGAGTACATGAACGCGCGCGATCTTATCAAGCACATGAATGTCGGAGACATTGTTTCCGGAAAAGTCGTTGATGGCGAGAATGAAGATGGTTACATCGAGCTCTCTCTCAAGGAAGCTCGCCAGTCACTCATCTGGGGCGAAGCGGAAGAACTCGTAAAGAAGAAGGCGATCATTGATCTCGTCGTAAAGGATGCGAACAAGGGTGGACTTATTCTTGAGTGGCAAGGTATCTCAGGATTCCTTCCTGCATCACAACTCTCAGGTGATCACTACCCTCGCGTCGAGGATGGCGACAAAGAGCGCATTTTGGATGAGCTCAAAAAGCTTGTTGGCGAGACACTCTCAGTCATCATGATCACTGCCGTTCCAAAGGAAGGTAAACTTATCTTCTCAGAGAAGGAGCACAACCAAAAAGAGAAGGAGGAGATCGTCTCGAAATACCACCTCGGTGCTATTGTCGAAGGCGAGATCACTGGTATCGTTGATTTCGGTGCATTCATGAAGATCGAGGAAGGTCTCGAAGGACTGATCCACATCTCGGAGATGGACTGGGGTCTCGTTGACGATCCACGCAAGCTCTTCAAGGTCGGTGACCGCGTAAAGGCACAGATCATTGAGATCAAGGACAATAAGGTCTCTCTCTCCGTGAAAGTTCTTAAGGAAAACCCATGGAAGGGTGCTGAGAAGAAATACACGAAGGGTGATACTGTTCGCGGCGTCATCATCAAGTTCAACAAGTACGGCGCACTCGCATCGATCGAGGAAGGTGTTGCGGGACTCGTGCATGTTTCTGAGTTTGGTGGAGAGGAGAAGCTTCGCAGTTCACTCGAACTCGGCAAGACATATCCATTCACGATCACACTCTTTGAGCCAAAGGACCAGCGCATGACGCTCTCGTTCGGCACAGAGAAAAAGGCTGAATAATATTAAGGTATTCCTTATAAAAAAGAACACCCGTAATTGGGTGTTCTTTTTTATTCACCGAGATACTAATTATATGTATTCATTGTCTTCTCGAGGCCGGAAGAAAGAAGCATCTCGATCGAAGGGATGACCTCTTTTGACACACGAGCGAGCACATCGTGCTCTTCCTCGCGGAACTTGCCGAGTACAAATTTCACCACCGCCTCTTCTCCTTTGGGTTTTCTCATTGCACCATCATCGTCTCGGGGCGCAACACCGATACGGATGCGGATGAATTCTTTGGTCTTGAGCACGAGTGCGATCGACTCGATCCCATTATGTCCGCCCGAACCACGATTGAACGATAATTTCCACGCACCAAGAGGAAGATCGATGTCGTCGTGAATAACAATAAGTTGTGCTGCTTGTTTCTTACTCTTCACCAATGTTGTAAGACTTTTTCCTGATTCATTCATGTACGTCTCAGGCTCAAGGAGGAGCACATCCCTCCCAACCACTTCCCCTTTTGAAACCAGCGCTTTATAACTTTTTTTCATCTCCCAAAGAGGAAGATCGTGCGACTCACGAAAAAGATCAAGCACTATGCGCCCCGCATTATGGCGAGTCTTTGCATATTCTCCTCCGGGATTTCCAAGTCCAACGATTATCCATTTCATGATCGTTCTACTTTAGAGATATTCGCGAGCACGGTCAATTGCGCGGGCAAATTCTTCCGAATACGAAACATGGCCCCAACAGAACGCACGCCATCACGAAATGTTGAAAGCTTGCTTTTACGAGTGGGGTAACGATGCTCGTTCCATGTGACGGGGACTTCTTTGATGCGCAAATGAAGTGACTCACAAAGTGCAAGAAATTCGAGATCAAAGAACCATGTTGGTTCTTGAGTTGCAAGCATGACACGCAACCCCGGAGCACTCATAACCTTGAGTGGGCACTGTGTGTCGCTCGTTCGAACGCCGACGATCGCGACCGCGAGCATGTTAAACACCGACGAGCTTCCCGTACGCCACCACTCACGACCAGGAAGAGTGCTTTCTTTGTGTGTGCGCGAGCCGATGAGTATATCGGAGTCTCCGCTCATCATCGAGAGAAATGCTTGGAGTATCTCCGAGGGCGCAACAGAAAGATCGGCATCAGTAAACCCGACGAATTCTCCTTCGGCTTTTGTGAAACCGGCACGTATCGCATTTCCCTTCCCTTTTTGTGTGAGCGAAATGACATGCACTTGAGTATGCGCGATATCTTCAACTTCTTTTCTTGTGTCATCGGTTGATGCATTATCAACGACAATGATCTCCCAATCGAAGTCGACTTGCTTGGAAAATGTATCAACAAGAGAGCGCACCGTCGGGGCAATAACAAGGGCTTCGTTGTATGCAGGAATAATAAGGGAGCATTTCATAATGTTATACACTGCGGACAGAGATTTTTTTTGTTATCATAGAGTTTGTCATCCCGTTCCTACTTTGAAAGTATCGTTAAAAAGTATATCACGAGAGACAGAATCACATATATGAACCTTACTGTCTCCCTGCTCCGCACGATCCTTATTACACACAAATTCTTACACTTCTTTGTGACGGGTGTACTTGGGGTCCTGCTCAATCTAATCACCACTTGGACGCTTACCACATTCGTCTATGGGATCAATGGATATTTTACTGCGTATCTTATTGGAACAATGGTAAATCTCCTCTTTAATTTTACCATCCATACACTTGTTACTTTTGAAACAAAGACACATCACGCAAAGCGCCTTTTTGGTTTTGTTTTCTATAATATAGGAATGACCATCGTTCAGGCGTCAATAATTAGACACGTCACCGCACTTGTGGGACTTGAGTATTACTTATTGGTGATCGCGAGCACAATACTGGTATTCTCTATTGGAAGCTTCATTGTCTTTAAATTCTTCCTCTTCCATGAACATAAGCGAGCGTAACATCATCCGACTACAAAGTGCACTCTCGAAAATGAGTGGGTTCTTTACTCGTGCCGAATCATGGATGAAAGCGCACACGCTCCACGATAAACACTGGATCATTATGATCATCCTCTTATCGGCGCTACTCCGACTTCCTTTTTTGAGCTACCCCGACCGTACGTTATTTGACGAAGTCATCTACACAAATTTCGCCGTACACATCGTGCATGAAGAGCCATTCTTTGATATTCATCCACCGCTCGCGCGGATCATCTTTGCGGGAATTGCTCATAATTCTCCATTTGAACTCTGGGGGTTGCCAATGGAAACAAATAAACAATTCGGAGATTTTCCTTACGAGACACTTCGCCTGTTCATTGCACTGCTTGGCACACTCCTACCCCTTTTACTCTATCTTATCGGAAGACTACTTAAGTATCCGCCATACGCCGCAGGAGTTGTCGCACTCTTTGTCGTATTCGATAATGCATTAGTACTCTACTCACGAAGCATCCTCCCTGATACGCTTCTCCTGTTTCTGAACTTCCTCGGATTTGCTGCTGCTATCGCCGCAATACAAGTATCAAACAAAAAGAAATATCGGACTGCGCTGGTACTTCTTTCGGGAATTGCACTAGGCCTCGCCTTTTCCATCAAATGGACCGCGCTTGCAATGCTTCCGATCATCTGGATGATCTTTCTTACCGCACGCATGTATCGCGCGATCGTCATGACGGGCATCATCGTAGCACTCTCTTATCTGTTCATATTTTCGATCTATTTTACAAATTTCCCTCAAGGTGGAGCGGTTGATCCGGTACTCTATCCATATAACAAACCATGGATAGCAAACATGTCCTTCCCTCAGGGTACGGACATTACGGGTATCATCACCTATCTCCCAGAGATCCACAGTGCAATGCTTCGAGCAAACAGTGATCCGGATATCGCAAAGGTGACACTGCAATCAGCAGGACCCCTCTCTTGGCCGGCAGCACGAAGTTCTCTCACATTCTGGATCAGCGATGATGGAGAACACACGATAGTCCTTCGTGGTAATGAATTCCTTTGGTTCCTCACGTTCTTTATGATCCTCTTTGAGATCGGGTGGATCGCGATGCGGATCGTACACACAAGGCGCTGGCCAATAGGACGCACCGAAACAATATTGCTCCTCGGGTACATACTCAATTACGCACCATTCTTCTTGATCCATCGCCCCATGTACTTGTATCACTATTTCACCGCGTTCCTATTCCTCCTTCTTCTCGTTCCACTCATCGCACCGCGCATCGAGAGTTGTATAGGGAGCATCACAAAAGATAGAACACTTGCACGTGTAATAATCTACTTTAGTGTACTTCTCGTACTTGTGAACTTTCTTCTGGCATCACCAGTAACGTACGGATTCTAAAAAAATATTAAGTCACGAAAATATCTCTTGTGTCAAGACCTCTTTTCCCGTATGATGAAGCGCAAATGAGCAGTGAACAAGGATCGCCTGTAGAAAAAGAGAACTCCCCCGCCCCAACAACACTTCAAATTGTCTGGGAAACGATTCGCTACGTGATCATCGCTGCGCTCATCATCATCCCCATTCGCACTTTTGTTGCACAACCCTTCATCGTGTCGGGGAACTCCATGTACCCAACATTCCGTAATGGTGAATACTTGATCGTCGATGAGCTTTCAAAATACATTGGCGAATATCATCGCGGCGACGTTGTGATCTTGCGCTACCCCAATGACCCTTCAAAATATTTCATCAAACGTGTCATCGGACTCCCTGGAGAGACGATCACTATTGCAAATGGACAAGTGACGATCAGCAACCCCGAAACGTCCTCCGTCATACATCTCGTTGAGCCATACGTACAAAATCAAAAAATAGACAACTCCGCACGCACACTGAGCAAAGAGGAATATTTTGTCATGGGAGACAATCGTGCACAAAGCTCTGACTCACGCATTTGGGGTCCCGTACCGAAAAAACTTATGGATGGCAAAGCCCTTGTACGCCTCTTCCCTTTTTCAAACATCGACCTTCATCCGGGCAGTCCTGAAAGTTTCGGGGTGAGTTATCAACAATGATCATTAATTAATAATATTTCCATATATGGCAAAGAAGGAATCAGATAAAAAAGAAGTACCGACTGCACTCAAGGGCATGCGTGATATTATCGGAGATGAATATCATAAGTACCAAGGCTTTTTTGAGAAAGCATCGGAGGTTGCCATCTACTACGGATTTCAGCCTATCGAAGTTCCTGTACTCGAAAGAGAGGAGGTCTTCCTCTCGACGAATAGCGAAGACACTGACCTTGTCGGAAAGGAAATGTACAGCTTAAAGACGAAGAGTGGCGACAAACTCGCCCTTCGCCCAGAGTTCACCGCTCCAGTCATGCGTGCATACCTCGAACACGGAATGCAGACACAACCACAGCCGGTAAAATTCTACTACTACGGTTCAGCCTTTCGTCACGACAACCCGCAACGCGGACGCTATCGCGAATTCAAGCAATTTGGTATCGAGATGATCGGTGCGCAAAAATCCATAGGTGATGCCATGATCATCTACCTCACTGCAATGATCCTCAAAGAGTCCGGACTCACAAACATCACTATCGATATCAATTCGATAGGAGACAAAGAATCACGTACACCATACATCCGCGAACTTACCGCATACTACAGGAAGCATATCAATCACATGTGCGCAGACTGCAGACAACGCATCAAGACAAACCCAATGCGACTTCTTGATTGCAAGAAAGCAGAGTGTCAGCCGTTCAAAGAAAAAGCCCCACAGTCGATCGCACACCTTTCACCGGCGGCAAAACAACACTTCAAGGAAGTGCTTGAATATCTCGACGCACTCAAACTCACTTATCGCATCAATACGAATCTTGTTCGAGGACTTGATTACTATACGCATACAGTCTTTGAGATCACCGAGAATCCGACGGAAGTTGCAGTCGCACCGGAAGAGGTCTCAAGCGAAACCGAAACTGAGAGTGAGAGTGAGTCAGGATCAAAGAAAAAGGAGTCTGGCGTAGCAGCTGAACCTGCTCCACTCACCATCGCAGCCGGTGGACGTTATGACTATCTTGCAAAGCGAATGGGAAGCAAAAAAGATGTACCTGCGGTGGGCGCTTCGATCGGCGTTGACCGAGTATTCCTTTCGCCAAACTTCAAGATGACCGCCCCACGCATCGTAAAGAAGCCAAAGATATATTTCATTCAGCTTGGCTTCGAAGCAAAGTTGAAGTCCTTGGAAGTGATCGAAGTGTTACGCAATGCACGCATCCCCGTCACGCATTCACTGAATAGAGACTCACTTTCTGCACAACTTGGTATCGCAGAAAAACTCAAGATCCCTTATGCGATCATTTTTGGCCAAAAAGAAGCACTTGAAGGAACAGTGATCATTCGTGACATGGTCACCCGATCACAAGACACCGTAAAGATCGAAAAACTTGCTGATTTTATCAAGCAGATCAAGTAAACAAATCAATTTTTCCTCTAAAAAAACCGCCTACATAGGCGGTTTTTTAGAAATTATTTGAACAAAAGCAGGTCTTCACTTCATGAATAGAGTGAAGTATTGCAATCAAATAAGGCCTGTGTTAGGATTATCCCACTTATGAAAATTATTGCTGAAGTTAAAAAGCAAGGCAACGAGTCAGCGGCAGCGTTGATCCGTCGTTTTACGAAGCGCGTACAAGGAACGCAGGCACTCATGAAGGTGCGCAAAGAGCGTTACTTTACTCGCAAGATGTCAAAGTTGAAGTTAAAGCGCCGTGCGCTTGTATCAATGGAGAAGCGTGAGTCATATGAACGCCTGAAGAAACTCGGAAAAGTTCCAGAGAAATTCGAAGGAAACAATGCGCGCCGATAATACATTCGATATCAAGCGACTAACAAAGGACAGGGTACCCGCCCTGCCCTTTTTGCACATGAAAGAAGCAGTGCTGGGTAAGACTTACGAGCTCTCGCTTGTCATTGCACCCGACAAGCTTTCTCAGGAATTGAATACGCAATACCGAAACAAGACATACACACCAAACGTACTCTCCTTCCCGATCGACAAAAAACACGGAGAGATCTTCTTGAACCTCAAACAGGCGCGACGAGAACACAAAGAAAGAGAAGAATCATACGAGTACTTCGTCGCACTCTTGTTTATCCACGGATGCCTTCATTTGAAAGGAATGCCCCATGGGAGTACAATGGAGAAACAAGAAGCGCGCCTGCTTGCAAAATTTGCGATCACGAACACCTACGAACGCAAGTAAATAAAGTAATGCGCTGACCCACCACACCCACATGGCAACAAAACGCATTATCACAGGAATTGACATCGGCACACACACCGTACGTGTCGTCATCACCGAATATGAACC
>DAIUCR010000014.1:20060-23499 GCA_036846065.1 Patescibacteria group bacterium
GCAAATAAAAAAATACTTCACACGATCCCCATCGAATACCTCGTTGATGGAAAGAAGATCTACGGAGGAAGGCCTGCGGGAATGAAAGGGTTAAAGCTTGAAGCAAAGTGCCTTATTGTTACCTGCTTTGAACAACACTTGAATGATCTCATTCGCGCCGTTGAGGAAGCGGGAGTTGAGCCGATCGATGCGTGCGCTGCACCAATTGCCGCGTCATTCGTTGCGCTCACAAAATCACAAAAAATGGCAGGATGTATTCTTGCAAACATTGGCGCAGAAACTGTCTCCATTGTTGTATACGAAGAAAGTATTCCTATCTCACTCGAAATATTCCCCGTCGGCTCGACAGATATCACCAATGACATTGCACTTGGATTAAAGATCCCACTTGAAGAAGCGGAGCTTATCAAGCTTGGAAAAAGTGCTCAGCAATTCCCAAAGAAAAAACTGAACGACATCATGCTCACGCGCCTTGAAGATATGTTCAGTTTGGTCATTGCACACCTAAAGAAGATCGGAAAACACGAACTTCTCCCCGCAGGCATCGTTATTACAGGAGGAGGAAGTGGTATTGAGACCATCGAGGACTTTGCGCGAGCAGCAATGCGTCTTCCTTCGAAGATCCCGTCGATCAATCTGGATTTCGCAAACAATCCAAAATCAAAGAAGCAAGTGAAGGATACTTCATGGTTCGTCGCATACGGACTCGCCATTTGGGGTATCACAAATGATCGGCCAGGACTCCAGATCAACGACAGTCTCCTTCTGCGCATCAAAGAATCTTTCCGTAATATCGTCAAACAACTCCTCCCCTAAACGGAGGTTGCGAGAGCGAGGTATATCTCAGAAGAACGTAAATACTAGGGTACGTCAACTTGTTCTCATGGAGCAAGTTTTTTGTTATACTGGACGTATTATCGAATAAACAGATACCGGAGAAAAAGTATCCATAATCTTCCATTATTATCATGCCTAAAGTAAATCCTGAGATCGAAGCATTCGCACGCATAAAGGTTGTCGGAGTCGGAGGATCTGGACGCAATGCGGTCAACCACATGGTTCGCTCAAAAGTGAACGGAGTTGAATTCATCATTGCAAACACCGACGCCCAAGATCTTCACAATTCCCTCGCAAGTAAAAAGATCCACATCGGAAAGAATCTTACTCGTGGACTCGGAACAGGAATGAATCCAGAACTTGGTCGTCGTGCAGCCGAAGAAACAAAAGAAGAGATCCAGGAAGCACTGAAGGGTGCGGACATGGTCTTTATCACAAGCGGCATGGGTGGTGGAACTGGTACTGGTGCATCTCCAATCGTTGCAAAGACTGCGCGTGAGTTGAATGCACTCACCATTGGTGTCGTCACAAAACCATTCTTCTTTGAAGGCTCTCAGCGTATGCTTCTCGCAGATAATGGACTCGAGGCGCTTGAAGCTGAAGTGGACGCACTTATCGTCATCCCAAATGACAAACTCCTTAACAACACCAAGGATACGACCATACTCACTGCCTTTGCGCAATGCGATGAAGTATTAAGACAGGCAGTCGAGGGAATCTCCGACCTCATCACCACTCCGGGTATCATCAACGTCGACTTCGCAGACATTAAGGCGGTCATGGCTGATGCAGGGACAGCACTCATGGGCATCGGTATTGCTTCGGGAGAGAATCGCTCCATCGAAGCGGCGCGCATGGCCATCAACTCCCCTCTTCTTGATGTTTCCATCAATGGTGCGCGCGGAGTACTCTTTGCGATCGCAGGAGGTGAAGATATGACCATGAACGAGATTCAGGAAGCTGCAAAGATCATCACTGAGTCAGTTGACGTGAACGCAAAGATCATCTTTGGTGCGATCATCGATCCAAAGTTACGCAAAGGCGAGATCAAGATCACTGTCATCGCTTCGGGCTTCCCCGACGCAGGTCGTTCACAAACAAAGCGATCCCTCGTGAAGGAAAAGGCGATGGAAGTACACAAAGAAGAGGAAGACGAAGAGGATACCGATACACTCTTTGGGGAAACTGAGGAACGCCTTGTTGATATTGTTCGCAAAGACAAGGAGAGCGCTGGACGTGCAATATTCAATACTGTTCCGGAAGAAAAGAGTAGACCCGTTACTGTGCGCAGAGAGATGGAGCAACCAAAATTCGATGACACGGAAGAGGAGGATGATGATCTGGGAGTTATTCCCTCGTTCCTCCGTCGCTCCAAATTAAGATAAGGAATAGCGCGCATTACTTTGTCGCATGCGTCGCAAACTCCCTCACAATAGAATACCTATTGTTCAGGAGTATTACTCCTTTGCTTCTCGTACTGCGGACGCTATTCTTTATCTTAATAACAGGAGAAAATATTTATTTTATTTAAATTAATTAATTTTACAAATATGTACGATCTTATAATCATCGGGGGTGGACCAGGAGGAGTAGCCGCAGGAGTGTACGCAGCGCGTAAACGAATCAAAACATTACTTGTCACCTACGAATGGGGAGGGCAATCGACCGTGTCTGAGGGTATCGAAAATTGGATCGGAACGATAAATATTTCTGGGGCTGAACTTGCAGCACAACTCAAGGCTCACGTGGAGGCGTACAAAGATGATATTGTAGAGATCAAGGAATACGAGAAGGTTACTCGCGTAGAAAAAACAGGAGATACTTTCACTGTAACAACAGATGCGAATCAAACATATACAACAAAGACCGTGCTTGTTGCTGCAGGAAGTCATCGCCGCAAACTCGACATTCCCGGAGCAGTAGAATTTGAAAATAAAGGTATTACCTACTGTGCATCATGCGATGGACCACTTTATGCGGGAAAAGACGTTGTCGTGATCGGTGGAGGCAATGCGGGATTTGAATCAGCCGCACAACTCCTTGCATACGCGAAAAGCGTAACACTTCTCCAGCGCGGAAAAGAATACCGCGCAGACCCCGTTACCGTTGAAAAAGTACTCGCAAACCCAAAGATGAAGGGTATTACGAACGTGGAACTCCTTGAAGTGAAGGGCGGACAATTTGTCTCAAGCATGACCTACCGAGACCTAAATGACAATATAGTGAAAGAACTCCCCTGCGAAGGTATCTTCGTCGAGATAGGACTTATTCCATCGACCGATTTTGTGAAAGATGTTGTTACACTCAATCAGTTTAATCAGGTTGTCATCGATCCACGTACGCAGGCATCAAGCGCTCAGGGCATCTGGGCTGCGGGAGACTGTACTGACACACTCTATCATCAAAATAATATTGCAGCAGGCGACGCAGTTCGTGCACTTGAAGACATCTATCTTCACCTAAACGCACGTTAAAAAAGAAAAGCCCCCGATCGGGGGCTTTTTTAATTCACTACACAAAACAATTTCTATTGCGAAGATCTTTTCTTCTCTTCGTTCATTCGGTATGACTCATATGCATCGATCATCTCAAGTCCGATGAC
>DAIUCR010000014.1:23599-24887 GCA_036846065.1 Patescibacteria group bacterium
AAAATAACCTGCTGAATCGTCCCCTTTCCAAAGGTTTTGGTGCCATAGATCAAGGCTCTCCCAAAGTGCTGCATTGCACCGGCAAATATCTCTGATGCGGAAGCAGAGCGAGCATTTACTACGACGAGTATAGGGAGACCATTGGTGATATCTCCAAAGATATGAGGAAGCGCGCCATACCCCGTGTTATGTATACCACTACGGTCACGCTTGAGGACGAAACTTTGTGAATCCATAAAAAGATCAAGCGCATTATTTACCTCATATAGAGAACCCCCGGGATTACCTTCAAGACTTATGATCAAACCAGAAGGCTTTTTCCTTGAATTCAGTAATTTTGAGACCGTACGACCCAATTCTTGAGAGAAATCCTCATTGAAGCGACGGGTACGCACAAGACCGTAGTGCCGACCTTGAAAAGAGAGTATCTCCCCTTCTATTTGCGGACGAGGAATGATCTTTCTCGTCACTGATGCAGTGAATGTCTGCGCACTATCCTCTCTCTTCATTTTGAGCGTCACACGAGTACCAGGAACTCCCCGAATCGCACGCGCAACCGCATAGACGTCGCGAAAACGATCGATCGGAGTATCATCCACTGCCAAGATCTCGTCTCCAGGTTTTATGCCATGCTCTTCTGCGACGCCACCAGGGACGAGATCGAGGATCATGAACCCAAACCTGCGCTGTGCCTTTGCGATCGTTACTCCGATACCCTCAAGTGTATTCTTTTCACGCTCTCGCCTTTCTTGTGTTTCAAGAAGATTACGATAGCTCGTGTGCGGATCGAACGACCCCGCAATACCGTGACTAAGACGATCAAAGCACTCTGACATATCCGTCGGTTCAGGATAAATATGCGCACAGATCTCCTCTGAAACAAGTTTCATTTTCTCAAATGATCCACCCGGAGGTTCGTGATCGTATTTAGATAATTCATGTAAATGAACAATACCAGCTCTGTGCAAAAGAGATTCCCCGTGAGGAAATCTCATAATGATGGGAGCGGAAAGACCGAGCGTAAAAAAGATCACTGCAAGCAAAGTGAGCAAGAGGACTTTACGATACATTTGGGTGTACTCCCCTAAAAGCTGAAAACTATGTTTAGACTACAGGGTGACTGAAAGGATGTAAATGGGGCACCCTGGAGGAGTTTCTTGCTGACGACCGCAACTAGGGTGCGCTTTGTTTCTTGGTCACGAGTTACTAAGTATCAAGAATCCCTAAAAGAATTTCTGTGGTCACAAGTCACAAAGCAAATGCGGAGCAAGCTCCTTATTTGCTAAGT
>DAIUCR010000015.1:0-1782 GCA_036846065.1 Patescibacteria group bacterium
CGCTTTCATGTATGCATCAACTTCGCTTTGCTGACGAGCAGACTCAAGTCCCTGACTTTCCACCATAAGTATGTTTGCATGAAGCAAGACATCTGCCGGTTCTGTTTCGCTTATTCTATTGCGAACTGTTCCCGCCCATGGTGAACTTGTGTAATTTCCTGAAGTACTTAGATATGACGACCACGAAGAAAGAGCGATCGGTGTAACAATTGAGCTAGTATTCGCGATAGGACTTGATGGTTCAGAGCTAGTACTTGTTTTTGTAACCTCAGTAACTTCACCCACGAGAGACTCTTGCTTACCATCCACCACACCATCGCGCACTGGTGCTTTACTTTTTGTCAGATAATCAACTCCAATAGCACCAAGTGAAGTAAGGATGATAACAATTGAAATTATCTTAAGGTAGTTCATTTTATTGAGCGACACATTCAGTTAAAAATAAATCACGAATTTTTTTAGCACCATCCGTGGTTTGATCAACACCATGTTCATCCCCAGAAATCTGATACCACGCCTTTGCAGTCGTAATAACATCATGGTAAAGCTTCCCTGTAGCATTTGCATAGTCAGTATTTGAATTCACAAAATTAACTTTTGTCTTTGGGAAAGAGTAATCGCGAGTCTCAGTAGGTGAAACAAGGCTAGTGTCTTGAAGTGCCTTCACACGGTCCTCTGAACTAGGACCTCCCTTTTTACAATAACTTCCTGTTCGCGACCATCCCATCGCAACATCAACAATCTGTCTCCCTGCAATATCAAGTGACCATACAGCTCCTTTAAGCGCAGGGTCTGTACTGCCAAAGCAAGAAACATCAAGACGGCTCGTTGGTGGACCACCACTTAAAATCACCATGTCTAAAATATTTTCAAGGCCATAAGACGAAAGTCCATACCCAATAGAAAAACTTCCCGCGCTATTCCCCTGTGCGCACATTGTTTGTGGTTGCTTAGCTTTACTTGATGCAATCCACTGAACAGCCTGAGCATAACCACACATTGCTTTTCTAAAACCAGCATCATCCGCTGCTGAAGGCCAACCATTTTTCCAATATAGCTCAAACACCTCAAAATTATTATCAACAAGCGTTTTTACCGTCTGACTTTGTTCTGTTGATTGACGACTGTAGAGAACATTACTATGTCCACCAGTACCAAGCACTACAGCTCCTTTTGGACTTTCTGGTGATGTAGTCTGGAGTATAATTTGTTTCTCAGTAATCCCCTCGCATGTAACACCAAGTGTGTAACAAGTAGAAACACCACAGGATGTCGAGGAAATCAAACGTACACCTGAGGGTGCTAAAACTGGTGACACAGAATTTGCCGGTGCCGGAGTAGGTTTTGGAGTTAGAGATGGTGTTGTCGGTGTGACTGGTGGAGTGACAACAGTGGGTCGTGTTCTCTCTGTTGGTTTTTGGTCTGGTGTTCGAGTTTTCTGCTCGCCTGCTCGAGAAGCGCTGTCGACTGACTCGACAGAAACTTCATTGCGTGAATCTCTCGATGCTAGATTTTCTTTCTGTGAAAAATACGCAATAGTGACGACCACGACAATAATCGCAAAACCGACCAAAACAGATGTTCCAATAAAATCACTTTTTATTCTTTTCATAGTTCACATAAGTAAAGCATACTCAGAATACAACAACTAAAGAAGTATTAGATTCGTTTTGCATTATCCACAGTATATCGCATTGATATAGCATATTAGAATGCCATGGATATACTATTGCAATAATGTCCGCCCCGAATTTTTGCGGAAAGGGAGGAATTTACCACTTC
>DAIUCR010000015.1:1882-3211 GCA_036846065.1 Patescibacteria group bacterium
ATCCCCGATAGTGAGCATTTTGATATTTCCGTAAAGATCGCAGAATTCAAAGAATTAAATGGAGTGATGTACGCCTGCGGTACATGCATCAAGATTCGTGGAAAAGAAGAGAGCGGAGTATGTCCGATCTCCACAATGTCAGACTTACTTAAAATGATTGAGGGCTCGGATAAAGTTCTCACATTCTAAGCACGGGAATATTTTGCACAAACATAAAAGATCAGCCAAAAAGGCTGATCTTTTATGTTCCCAGAACGCCCATATTTTCATTTATCTACTCCAATGTATTGACTTTTACTTAAAATATGCTACAGTTGTTCTAGTTGTTTTTTGTCTGTTAACTTCCACCACAGAAGGAGTAATTCCATGGAACAGCAACACGTTGCAAACCATTCCAATGCACGCAATGTTTCTCAGGTAAAGCATGATCCCACGCAAGACTTCGACTTCAATCTTGGAACGGCGGCAAAAGCAGGTGATTTTGCAAGCTGGGCTCGCCTGTTTGCCCGAACATGGAACACGTTCAATCTCCCGTCGCAGCAGCTCTATGAGCTGGTGCAGCGCTGCCCTACCAGCTTTCACGACAGCGATCGTGACCTGCGCCTCGAACTGCTTGAGCGCTATCGCGATGAGCTGCTTTCCATCCTTCGTAATGACAACATCATTTCGAAGGTTCGGAAGTTCATGACCCTTCTTCAGCTGGCAAACTTCGTAGGACGAGCACAATACCTGAGCGCGCGAGCACTCACCATTGCAGCGTTCCATGAGGCAAATGCGGCACTTCCGAATGAGGTCAAAGAACGCATTGCGGCCTGCGAGAAGTGGAACGAGCGGAATGGGCGCTATACCGAAGCTGAGCTTCTCCAGGCGGGATACACCGTAAGCGAAGAAGATTCGCATCGCAAGATCTTCCTCAATCCGCTTTCGCGCGAGTCACTCACTGTTTACGCGAAAGATGAACTCTCTGAAGAAGATCGTGCGAAGATCCGCGCACTTCGGGATAGCAAAAGGGAGGCTCGTCGTCAGGAGCGGAGCAAAAACCCGAATAAAGGGACAAGCACTCCGAAGGCGGAAAAAGTGAGCAAAAAGAAAAAATAAACGCAGCAGTCATAGGGAGTCTTCGGACTCCCTATTTTGTTATACACAGGAAAGATATTTTTGATTGAGTGCATACTCGCGCACGTGATATGATGAGAGAACAAAAAGTATGGAGTGGGATACCTTAGAACATAGCTACACAGAGAAGACGAATGATTGGTACGCTTCGGTCATTCTTATTGCCGGCTCACTTATTGCCGTTGAGTTTTTGATGAACAATTTTGTTCTCAT
>DAIUCR010000015.1:3311-23494 GCA_036846065.1 Patescibacteria group bacterium
TTATTGCCGGCTCACTTATTGCCGTTGAGTTTTTGATGAACAATTTTGTTCTCATAACGCTTACATTCATTGGTACCGCAACATTTCTCCTCCTTGCAGCAAGGAGACCCAACATCATGAATGTCGCGATCACCAAAAAAGGAGTCCGCGCGGGCAACACACTCTATCCATATAACACACTTGATGGATTTGCTATCGCTGAATATGAGCACGAAGGGAGGCTTCTTCTTGAGTCAAATCGCCACATCATGCCTCTTCATGTCATCCCACTCGCGAGTGAAATAGACCCCGACCTGCTTCGAGAAGTAATGTCAGAATATCTTCCCGAGAAAGATCTTAAAGAATCCCTCCCTCACCTTCTTTTTGAGCGCCTTGGATTCTAGGCCTAGACAAGGCACTTCACGTTCGGAATAATTTGTGATAGTGTTTTTCTACGCTCATAAAAGAGCAATGCCGTCCTCGTCGTTCAATGGATAGGACAAGAGTTTGCGGAACTCTAAATATAGGTTCGATTCCTATCGAGGGCACAAAAACGTTAAGAAAATCTCCCGCAAGGGAGATTTTCTATTTTGAGAAATAAAACACAATCAAACCCATACAAAACAACAAGTTCATACAAAAATGAGTGTTTTTATCATTTTATCCACCCTCTTCGCAAAAGTATGTTCTTTACGATATACTTATGGACACTATGGATACAAAGAAGATACTTTCGATCGAAGATGACGCATTCCTTTCCGGACTTGTATCAGGAAAGCTTGCTGAGCACGGATTTGCCGTTATCGCAGCAAATCTTGGAGCAATAGGCATCAAAGAAGCAAAGGCTCAAAAGCCAGCACTTATTCTTCTTGATCTCATGCTCCCCGACATGAGTGGATTTGATATATTAAAAGAAGTAAAAGAAGACTCGGAGACAAAAGATATTCCCGTTGTCATTCTTTCAAACCTTGGAGGAAGTGGTGATCTTGAAAAAGCCCTCGCCCTTGGAGCAGAAAGATATCTCGTAAAATCGAACGTACTCCCCGAAGAAATAGCAGAGATCATTGAAGACATCCTTTCGAAGAACTAAATGGTCACCACCAAACAAAAAGTCCGCGAGCGCGGACTTTTTGTTATCTAATTATTTTGCTGTTTGTTTGCGTAACATTGCGATAACGCGAGACTTCTTTCTTGCAGCGGTGTTCTTTTTGATAACACCACGCTTTGCCGCCTTATCAATTGCCTTATACAGTGCAGGAAGTGACTTTTCTACATCCTCTGCACCTGAAATGACTAATTTCTTAAACGACTTTACTGAATCGCGCATGGTGCTCAAGCGGCGTAAGTTATACACTCGCTTGCGAGCTGAAACGCGAATTGCTCTTTTTGCTGATGACGTAATTGCCATAATGGGGAATCCTACAGGAATAGTGTAAAAAAGGCAAGACAATACGCAATATATCGATGTATAACGATAAAAATACGCTCATATAGTATAATATTCACCATGATCGGATATATTGAAGGAGAAATAATTCACAAAGAAGAGCGCTTTCTTATTGTCCTCGCAAATGGTGTGGGATATAGCATTTTTACCACACCACGAACTTTAAGCGATACGACAGTGGGTGCTGCGACGCGTTTCTGGACACATCTTTCCGTAAAAGAGGATGCACTCGACCTCTTTGGATTCCAAGAACGCAACGAGCTCACACTCTTTCGTATGCTTATTGGAGTATCAGGAATAGGACCGAAGAGCGCCTTGAATGTACTCTCTCTTGCAGATACCGAAACACTTCTCCATGCGATCCGCAGC
This sequence comes from Patescibacteria group bacterium, assembly GCA_036846065.1. Classification (GTDB taxonomy): domain Bacteria; phylum Patescibacteriota; class Minisyncoccia; order Phycocordibacterales; family UBA6899; genus MHLP01. The sequence goes on from DAIUCR010000015.1 coordinate 5,107, forward strand.
GGAGACGCAACATATCTCACCAAAGTCTCAGGTGTAGGAAAAAAACTCGCTGAAAAGATCGTCCTTGAGTTGCGTGAAAAAGTTGGAGCAATAACAATAAACGCGACAGGTGTCCCCGTCGCAGAAACAGAGGCCATTGAAGCACTCGAAGCACTTGGCTACCAACCAAGAGACACGCGCGAGCTTGTTCGCGTACTCGCAAAAGAATACACAACCGCACAAGACATCATCAGGAAAGCACTTCAAACACTTGGCGGTCGATAATATTCTCAAATATGTTGAGCACCATAAAAAAACTCATTCCCCGACCGATCTTGCGCACAATCATGCCGATGTATCATTTTATGCTGGCACTTTTTGGTGCACTCATCTACCGATTCCCCTCTCAAAGACTCATCGTCATTGGAGTAACAGGAACAAAAGGAAAAACAAGTACAACTGAGATATTGAATAATATTCTCGAAGCAGCGGGACATAGGACCGCAGTGCTGGGAACTCTCCGATTTAAGGTGGGTGACCGCAATCTGCGTAATTTAAAAAAGATGACCATGCCTGGTCGCTTCTTTGTGCAAAAATTTCTCCGTGATGCAGTAAGCGAAGGATGTACACACGCCATCATCGAAATGACCTCTGAGGGAGCAAAACAATTCCGACAGCGTTTCATCGACATGGATGCGCTCATCTTCACAAACCTCTCCCCTGAACACATCGAGTCTCATGGATCATACGAAAAATATCGTGATGCAAAACTTGCTATTGCACGCACACTCGCACGCTCATCAAAACCTTATCGCTATATGGTCGCAAATGCTGATGATAAGGAGGCTCAATTATTTCTTGATCTGAAAAACATTACCCCAGTCTCCTACTCGCTTCTTGATGGCGGAAAAGTTGAGGCGAATGAAACACATATCGCACTCACTTTTCATAATACGCCGATCACCTCATCACTAGGCGGAATGTTCAACGCCTCGAACATTCTTGGTGCCGCAACATGCGCAGAAAAACTTGGAGTTTCTATGGAACATATCGCAAAAGGCGTTGCAGATACAAAGCGAATCGAAGGACGCATGGAGCGCATCACGGAAGGACAAACTTTCCCGGTTATCGTTGATTATGCACATACGCCAGATTCTCTTGAAGCGATCTATAAAACATTTGCTGAGCATAAAAATATTTGCGTATTAGGAAACACGGGCGGCGGACGAGATAAATGGAAGCGCCCCATCATGGGGAACATTGCGGAAAAATATTGTACAGAAATCATTCTTACTAATGAAGATCCCTACGATGAAGATCCAGTAGAAATACTTAAAGAAATATCTGCGGGTATCAAAGAAAAGCAACCAACAATCATCCTCGACAGACGCGAAGCTATCGCACACGCACTTCTACTTGCGCAGAAAGAAAAACATTCCGCAGTCCTTATCACAGGAAAAGGGACTGATCCATTCATTATGGGGCCGAACGGAACAAAGACACCTTGGGATGATCGTGATGTTGCAAGAGAAGAGCTCACAAAACTTCTTTAGGCTTGATTTTTCCCAGACTCTTTCTATATACTAAAAACAGGTTCGATCCGCGGGCTTCCTAACCCGCACAGAAAGGAGGTGATCCGTCTCCCGCCCTCAAGCGGAGTATACCAACAACATTAAGGAGATCCTCCTTTTCCCCGACGCACACGCATCGGGGATCACTTTTTAATGATCAAGCAAACGAAACGCAGCAACACCAAAAGATACTGCGACATTCAATGATTCTTTCTTTCCTTGCATGGGAATCTCAACAAGAATGTCGCAAGCACTGCGGAGCGACGACGAAAGTCCTCGCACTTCATTTCCCACAAGAATGACAACTTTTTCTGGTGGAATATAGTTCTTATAATCCTGCGCCCGCTTATCTTGTTCAATGCCTATAATAGTAAATCCATCATGCTTTAATGCGCGCAGTGTTGTATTCGGACGTTTGAGTATTTCCCACGGAATACTCTCCTCTGCCCCAAGTGCTGTTTTTGCTATCTCTTTCACGGGACGACCGAAACGATCGAGTGGTGAAGGAGTATATCCACTGCAGTAAACACGCGTTACACCAAGTGCATCCGCAGTGCGAAAGATAGAACCGACATTATGTGCACTACGAATATTATGGAGCACGATACGAACATCACGTTTCATAGGGAATATGATACTATAGAATCGTATGCTTTCATTATTTCCCGAACTACTTGATTGGAGTTGGTATACACCACTACTTTTTCGTGGCTTTCTTGTCGTATATCTCCTCACATTTGTATTTACTCTACTCCATAAACACCGCACAGGTGAGAGAAAAATTGCTGACATAGGATTTGGCCTTCTTCTTTCACTTCTTGCGCTCATGCTCCTTTTTGGAGTCTACACACAGCTTGCAGGAGCTATAGGACTCTCTCTTGCAACGATTGCGCTCTTCTTTCAAAAACGCTACAAAAAAGAACTTAAGGAATCGGGATGGTTCTATGCTCTTGTTGCTCTTGTTTCACTTTCTTTCGTCTTTCTTGGCGCAGGACCATACGCTTTCGACATCCCTCTTTAAAAAAAGACCGCTTTGTGTTACTATCCCTTTGCTTTAGGAATAAACACAATAATGCCCCTATAGCTCAGCCGGTAGAGCAGCAGCCTTTTAAGCTGACGGTCGCAGGTTCGATCCCTGCTGGGGGCACAAATATAAAAACGGCCTTGTTGCCGTTTTTTATTTGTTCTCCCAAGCGAGCAACTGCTTGCTCGCGTGCAGGGATCGAAGCCCTTCTCCTATGTTTGTGAGGAATTCTTATTCTAAACAAATTGGAAAGGGATACTGTTCCTGTAAGGAAAGATTCCCGACTGGGGGGGGCACCAATTAAAAAGCATCACATTCATGTGGTGCTTTTTAATTGGGGGCGATGGACTTTATTTTTTTACAAAAAATTCTGGGTCATGGAAATGAGAGTCCTTTTTACCCAAACAACCTCTCCTCCTCATCTCTTAACAGCTCAATAAGCTCATTAAAATATATTTCAATTTCGGGAGAGATGGCTACTTTTTCTTTTTTATATTCAATAAGCATATCAACAGTGACTCCTTTCTCCTTCCACGTGCGCCCGTTATCCGTATAAATATTAAGCATTGGCTGAATCTTATCGAGAGCATACACAAAACGACTTTCTTTATCCGCCCTCTCTTCGTATTGTTTAATTAATTCATGCAATTCAGCGAACTCAGGAATTTCTTGCTTAAGCCGCAACGCTGCGTCTGCTTCTCTTTGCACTTTAGTGCTACGCTCCTCCTCGTTCGTAGTAAAAAGATACGTATCACCAGCGTAAACTTCAACGAGGTCATGAATGAGTGCGTACTTTAAAACAAGATCTCGATCAAGATCAAGCTTATTGTCCGCAATGATGTACCAAGCAAGAAACGCGAGATTGTAACTATGCTCAACATCATTTTCGAAGCGCTCCGCATTATTTACTCGCACAGAACGCTCAACCAATCGAAATTGGTTCAATAAACGCACAATACTCAGAATTCCCAACAGATTTTGTTTCATTTTTATTGATGGACCCCGCCCCCAATTCCCCTCTCTTTAAACACCTCCATCACCTTCTTTACTGTCTCGTCGAATTTTCCATCGATATTCAATATTGCCTCATCAAATTCATCACGAGAGAGCATTTCCTCGTCAGCTATCGTTAAACGAGCGCGGACCTCATCTTCAGCAGTTCCACGCAAACGGAGACGCTCCCGCAGGTCAGCCATATCACCAGGATAAAGAAATATCACTAATGTTTCGGGGTCCATACTTTTCACAATGCGACACCCTTCCACATCAAGAGCTCCAAAAACAACGGAATGTTTTGCAAGAAGATCCTGCACCTGAAGACGTGAGCTTCCATAATAACCCGTCGGTCGACGCACCGCTTCATAGAACTCTCCCATCTTTTCGCGCTCTTCAAAATCTTCATCTGTAGTGAATTCATAGTCCACACCATCAACTTCATTTGGTCGCATGGCCCGTGTTGTCGTGGAGACGATCACTCCCGCATTAGTAATCTTTTCTTTAAGCGCATTGATAAGTGTTGTTTTTCCCACACATGTCGGTCCAACGATAAGTACAAATTGTCCTTTATTTTCATTCATATAATTATGATTAAATATAACATAATTAGAGTTATCCACAGTATGTCCTTGATGCTTCTAAAGGACAAGCGTATCATATCTACAGACGCGAATTGCAGTAGATAGTTATAAAAGACTACTGCAACAAGCAGTAGTTCTTTACACATCATCAAATAAAGGTTTTCCTCCAAACATCAAGGCCGGTTCTCCATCCGGCCTTTTTTATACTTCATTTTTAAAGGACACATGTCCTATAGACCAAGAAGGAATCGTTCAAGGGCGATCTCTAAGTCAACTCCGCCAGCACGACGCGATTCATGATAGATCTCTTTTAATTGAGTAAGTCTCCCTTCAAGTTCATGCGCCAAATAATTCTTTGAATAATTTTTATATGTACGAAACGTATAATCTTTCATACCTGATGCGAGCGCATCTTCTTTTTCCATTGTGCTACATATATACAGGCTTTTAAATGCCCAAAATATTGTTCCATGAAGTTCCTCCATAGCGCGACCACCGCGACGAGCTTTTTCAAACTCCACCCAAATATTTTTTTTATCTTTTATCCCAATAGCGTCAGCAATTGCAAAATTATTTGGTAAGATCTCCTTCTTTTTTGGAGTGGAAAATTCTAAAATAATGGCTTTATCATTGAATTTTTCAAGTATTTTCTTTGAAAGTTTCTTTTCCTGTATGTAGACATGATGCTCTGTATCAATGAACTCTGGCAATATGCCTCCATAAAAGAGCTCTGCATCTTCATGTTCTGAAATATCTTCAAATATAAGGATGTTCCAGGGATTAAACATTCCCCCACCAGAAAAGGCATCTCTCACACCATCTGCATCAAAAGACGTTTCATCGAAGCGTAAATACAGAGAATACGGGGATTCCTTGCGTATGTTCTCAACTTCTTCTCGCAATGACTTGCGAGCCGAATGTGTATCTTCTCCAATATAGAACTTGATCATAGAAATACCTTACCTCTTAACGAGATTCCTCAAAAGAGGTTGCTTTTTGACTTTCTGCTTTTGAGACAGAGATCTGAAATTCATACCTTTTTTTACTAATAACATCCTGAGTCTTCTCTGGAGTCACTGAAGAGATCGAGATATTATAACCACTCACAACCGTTGGGCTCACCTGGGGGTATATAAGAGTGACATCTTGATCAGGGGAAGCAATATTACTTACATATTTTAAGCCTATTTTTACTTCCCCAGCCCAAATGCACTGCACAGAAACAGGGCAACGACTGTCCCCAAATACATCCGTTATCACAATATACCCCGACGAAAGTTCGGCTCTCTCCCCAACACCAAGTGTGAACACCTGATCGCTCACCTCTTTCACGATAGGGATCGGGTTTTTTTGTTCTGATTCTACTGGAGTATATACTGGTGTTGTGCTTGAAAAATCGTTGTTTTCCAACGTTTTTGGACTAATTGAAAGAAACACTATCACACAGAACAGTGCGACCACAGAAACGATTACTGCCAATTTAAGACTGATTTTCATATGTTCATTCTAGCATGAAAAAATACATAAAAAATCGGCCAATATACAAGATATTGGCCGACGTGAGTCTAAACAAAAGGACTATTGAGGTGTTGCGCGCGGCGGGTAGTTACGATTACCGACGGTGGAATTTCCACCTTTGCAATCATAGTGACCACTCGACTGATGTGGAGTTCCATCCGGATCAACAGTCCCACTGTAACGCCACGTACAGTCAGTACGACCAGCGCGACGAGCAGACTCATCAAAGCGATCACCGAAGAGTCCTCCGCCGATCGCGCCACCGATGATCGCGAGTGCTTGGACGGGACCGCTCGCGTTCTGAGTGACTGCTGCACCAGCAACACCACCAACGAGAGCGCCTGTTTCTTTGGCATTCATGCCAAAGAGTACTTCCCTGCCTTGTGAAGAGGAGCTACGACCGGAGGTATCCATCGATGCGCAACCAGACATTCCCACCATAAGCGCAACAAGCGCCACCGAAAGAAGCTTTTTCATGACTTTCTCCTACATGTGTCGAACGAAATTGTTCTGGTAGAATTATACTCTATAAAATAGAAAAAGTCAAGGTCTTCTCGCTAAAAATATATAAAATATGGCTTAACAAAAGGATTTAGATTAGTACGTCTTACTTCATACTCCCCCAGCGCTCTCCAATCGCAATATCAACAATAAGCGGAATATCCTCTCCCGCCGTCCCTTTTGCAACGCCCTCCATCGCTTCCGCGATCACTGCGCTCACTTTTTTGATCAACATATCTTCATTCTTTACCTCAAAAATAAGTTCGTCGTGCACTTGAAGTAAGAGTTCGCAATCAGTACTCAATTTTTGCAGAGCAAGCGCGTTGTCGACACGTTTCATTGCTACTTTCACGAAGTCAGCTGCAGTTCCCTGCAGTGGTGCATTCATCGCCATACGCTCTGCCATTGCACGCACATAAGGAATGCGGGACCGGAGGTTGGAAAACTGCCTTCTGCGCCCAAAGAGTGTTTCAGTGTATCCTTTCTTTGTCGCTTCTTTTTTTACCGACTCAAAATATTCAGCTATTTGAGGAAATGTAACGAAGTATTGATCATAGAATTCTTGCGCTTCCTCACGAGTCGAACCAAGATTGTCTTTCAGCGCATTCACCCCCATCCCATAGACGATGCCAAAATTAATGACCTTCGCCTTTCGACGCATCTCTTTTGTTACCGCATTAGGGTCAACACGAAACACACGAGCAGCGACCGATGTATGAATATCTTCTCCATGTTGGAATATATCGCGTAGACCTGAGTCATGAGAAAGCATCGCGAGCACGCGCATTTCGATCTGCGAGTAATCGAAAGACATGAGTACATAACCTTTTGGCGCAACAAATGCATCACGAATGACTTCACCGAGACCATCCCGCACAGGAATATTCTGTAAATTTGGATTTGAAGATGAAAAACGTCCCGTTGTTGTGCCATCCTGATGAAGTGTCGTATGTAAACGCCCATGCTCGTCGACCATCTGCGGAATGTTGTCGATATAGGTCGACAATAATTTTTGTATCTCGCGATACTCAAGAATCGCCCCGATGATAGGATGAAGATCTTTCAACTTCACCAACTCTGACTCACGAGTAGAGCGAGCACCTCCTTCGGTCTTTTTAAGACCTTTCACTTTGAGTCCAAGTGTATCAAAAAGAATAACACCGAGTTGTTTTGGGGAGTTGATATTAAATACTTCCCCAGCATATTCATAGATGGCACTTTCTGCACGAGTAAGCTTGGAGTGATATTCTTTCCCCAACTTTGCGAGATAGGAAACATCGACAAGTATCCCTTTTGTTTGTGCCCGTTCAATAATAGTAATAAGCGGGAGTTCGAGCTCCTCATAAAGCCTGAAAAGGTTTTCCTTTTTCAATTCAGTAATGATCTTTGCGTTTGCTTTTACTATATCTGTTTCACCGGTATACTCGAAGATCTCTTCCGTTCCGGGGGTCGTCTTATCAGAATCAAGGATCCAAAGCCCGAGTGCTGTTTCGCGAAGTAGGCGTGGATCTACAGGTGTTTCTGTTTTAAATAAAGACACACCCACCCCACTACCATCATCTTTATTTTCCTCCTTTACTTCTTTGCCATAGAGCTGCTTTATCTTTACGGCAAGAGAACGGAATTCAAGCTCAGCAAAAAGCTTTGCGGCGTCCTCTGGCTCAAAGCTTTCTTTCCATTCCTCTTCGGGGAGTGCGTAGATGATCGGCGCATCACGACGAATCGTTGCAAGCATCTTCGAGAAGAGTGCCTCCTCTTCTCCTTTTTCAAGCAACTCGACAATGCGGGGCTTGATACCCACCTTTATGACGTCTTCTTTATTTTTATGTATTGCTTCATAAATGCCTTCAATGGACTGAAACTTTTGGATCAATTCACTTCCCGTCTTCTCTCCAATGCCCGCAATGCCAATGATGTTATCCGAAGGGTCTCCACGTAACCCTTTATAATCAGGAAGTGCTTCGGGGCCAAAACCGAAACGCTCCCGCACTTTTTCCTCGTCATAAATAATGGTGTCATTGATCCCTCGCTTGAGTGTATACACGCGCACCTTTTTCCCAGAAACCAACTGCAAGGTATCCATATCGCCTGACACAATAAGTATCTCGAGGTCTTTATTGTCTTTTGTTTGTTCAACGATCGTTCCCAACATATCATCGGCTTCAAAACCCGGAGCGTCGTAGATGGGAATATGGAGGGCTGTAAAGATGTCTCGCGAGCGCTGTAATTGATGCTTTAGATCATCATCTGCTTTTGCACGCCCTGCTTTGTATTCTTTGTATTCTTTATGTCGAAATGTTGGACCAGGAAGATCGTAACATGCCGCCATGTAATCGGGGTTAAATTCTGCGATCGCACGAATGAGCATCGTCGAAAGACCGTAGAGGCCGCCCGTTGGCTCTCCTTGCTTCGTCGCAAAATCAGGCAGCGCGTGATAGGCGCGATGAATGATCGCGTGTGCATCAAATAAGACAAGGCGTTTCGAGTGTTCCTTTGAGACCATATGCCTCTATCATAACAGCTTCGGAGCATTTGAGCGCATTGACACAAGAGTGCAATTTACGTTACTGCTTCACCCCACGTGGAGCCAAATTCATAGTTGAGCACCTGGCGCGCTTCATCCACATCATCATCCCTTAAAACGAAGAGATCAAAACCGTAAGGCTCCTCTCCTGGAGTGACTGTCGAAGGAGTGCGTGTACGGATATAGCTTTTTATCGCATGTGTATTCAAAAAGACCTGCGTCTCATGCGCTTGATTCTGTTCTCTAAAAAATTTGATTCTTGTACTCATGATTCTTTTTGTATTCCACGCGTTGTCTCGTCGATAAAACGAAGTTTGAGCATCGTGGCATCTTTCGGGAAAAATACTCCGAGCTGCTCTGGCCACTCCACAATAACAAGATTTTTAGGATCTGCAAAAGTCTCGGTGAGGCGGAGTGGGCGTATCTCTTCGGGATCTTCGATACGATAGGCATCGACGTGTACCAACTGTTTCCATCTTGAATCATTCGGAATATCGTAAAATTTTGCAATTACGAATGTCGGAGATGCTATCTCATGTTCCACGCCAAGAATTTGTGCAACGGATCTTACGAAGGTTGTTTTTCCTGAACCAAGATCCCCCGAAAGACCCACAACGGTTGCATGCAATTCTTTATTCTTTAGCGTTCGCAAAAAATCCTCTGCGTATGCATGAGTTTCTTTAAGACTCTGTAATAGCTCTTCCTTCATGAAGTATTTATTTTACCACGCAAAAAGCCCCGTGTGGGACTTTTGCAATGTGTCTATTTTATATATTTATACACCTGGAGACATTCGTCCACCACCCGCATAAGCTGTGGTGCGTGTCTCACTCAACGCACGCTCTGCTTCGATCTCCTTTTTGCGCTCTTCGTAGTAGGCTTTTGCCTTACGAATTCCCACAATAGCGAGTGCAATAAAGAGAATATACATCACCCAACCCAAAAATGAACTTGGGAGCAGACTAAAGCCATCACCCTTTGCGGAACTACTCTTTGTCGCTGCTACCCCACCATTTGCCGCAACAACCTGAAGTACACCCTTCTGGTCGACGTATTCCATACGCGCGCGCGCCGTAGGAAAACCATTTGCAGAACCCGTTGTCATACCCAAGATACTCACTACTTTTGTTGATCCATTCTCCAAGCGCCCAAGAGGGAGGACATACGTGCGCTCTGGACCTGCGCCTTCTTCGAGCAAAAGCTCATTATTTGTTGTATCTCCGATATACACGACCTCCCCGGGAAGTGTGATCTTTAATTTTGCATCTGTCGCGATGGAATTTGAACGATAATGATAGGTCACACGGTACTCAACAGGTGAATGAACGGGAACATTTTTTGGTCCAACATTCTCAAGAGTAACCTCAACTGCTTTCTTTCCCGTAAGATTGCTCCAAAATGTTCCGAATGGACCTGATGAAGCGGCAACTGCTGCAGTTTGCTCCACTCCCGCACTTCCCGATGAAGTTGTCTCTTTCTCTGCCGTCGCCTCCTCATCCTTTTTTCCACTGAAGAGCGCTCCAAAGTTAAAGAAGTCTCCAGGGCGACCGGAAACACCAGGCAAACTTGAAACGCCTCCGCCCGTAACAGCAGTCTCTCCGCTTGTTGTGACTTTTCGAGTCGTTGTATCGGCGCTTTGCACCGGAGTTGCTACAGCCTGATCTCTTGGAGCCTCTGGGGGTGGTGGTGGAGTACCTCCGGTGACAAAAACTCTTGTCGCTCCATAGACTCGTCCTTTACTATTTTCTCCAACCACGCGATAAAAATGGGTTGTCCCTTGAGTAAGTTTTGATATTGAAACCTCAATAGTACCCGCATCACCGCCATGACCCTGATGAGGTGTCTCATTTTCAAATGCCATTGTTGTTCCCCACTCAAACCAGAACGAAGCACGTCCATCACCATGAGGGCTCACATATCCGCGGAGCGTTGCGCCACTGCTCGTAATACGCGTTGGCTCGCTCGTTTGTACAATAATAATAGGGTCAACATTCACTGGAAGAGATTTCGTCGTAAAATAGACTGTCTGCCCCACATCCTTACCTCGGCCATTTTCGGCGATCTGTCGATAGAAATACTGTGTGTTCGGCGCAAGACCAACAAGATCTGCACTTGTGTCGGCAAGACTCGATTGTGACCACATTCCGTTATGTGGAGTCTCATAGACCGTTTGATACTGTCCTGATACACCCCACTCAAACCATTGCTTCGTGTCAGGCATCTCATTTGGATTCACGCGACCATTCAAGCGTGCACTCTTTTCCGTCAGATAGGTTGCATTCTTTGTGATCGCAACAGGAGAAGCCTCATATGCAAGCAGGGTTGCCGGCAAGAAAAAACTTGCAACAAGGGCACTGGTAGTGATTATTTTCATGGTGTATGAATAGTATTTCATATAAGACAATTATACACTATTTATACATCTTTGTCAAACATTTTATTATTATTCTTGTGAGCATATGCGTCAGACGGTACAATGTGTGCAATGCCACATTTTGATGATGAAAAAGAGCGCCTCGCGTTCGAACAACTCCGAGAGAAGGAAGCTGAAGCACTTGCACAGATACTCGCAGAGCGTTACGACATTCCCTACGTCGACCTCTCTCGTACGATCATCGATAATAGCGCGATACGTCTTATCCCTGAAGCGTCTGCTCGTGATGCAAAGATCGTTGTTTTTCAGACAAACATGAAGAACGCGAGCATCGCCATACAAACACCAAATAACGAGAAGCTCAAGCCTATTATTGAAGAATTGGAGCGTGAAGGCTTCACCGCCTCACTCTTTCTTGCTTCTGAATTCGGAATACAGCGGGCATGGGACGTATATAAGGAAGTTTCACTTGCAAAGGCTGAGACCGCTGGCGTTATCTCCGTGTCAGACGAAACAATGCAGAAATATGTCTCGCTGATCCACACCATCGCAGATATCAAGAAGATCGTCCTTGATGCAGTTGCATCATCAAGTGCGCATGCACTTTCGACGGTTGTGGAGATCATCTTGGGTGGTGCCGTCGCCACCGGTGTTTCAGACGTGCACATCGAGCCGGAAAAAGAAGTGGTGCGTGTCCGCTATCGTTTGGATGGTATCCTACAGGACGTTGTCGACCTTAACCCTACTGACTACAAAAAGGTACTCTCCCGCATCAAGCTCCTTGCGGGGGTAAAGTTAAACCTTGTGCACGAAGCGCAAGACGGTCGTTTTACAATAAAGATCCAAGACACTGACGTTGAAGTGCGTACTTCCATTCTTCCTGCTGCCTACGCAGAGTCTGTTGTGATGCGTATCTTGAATCCAAAATCTATCTCCGTACCGCTCGAAGAGCTTGGTATGGATGAGTATTTCTATAAGATCATGGTCGACCAGATCTCAAAACCAAATGGTCTTATTCTCACGACCGGTCCAACAGGTTCAGGAAAAACGACAACACTCTATGCGTGTCTCAAGAAACTACGCAGTCCGCAAATCAAGATCATCACCATCGAAGACCCTATCGAGTACCACCTCGACGGAATCTCACAAACACAAGTTGATCACGACAAGGGATATGACTTTAATCACGGACTCCGTGCTGCAGTGCGCCAAGACCCTGACGTGATCATGGTCGGTGAAATTCGTGACGAAGAGACAGCTTCCGTTGCTATCGACTCCGCTCTTACTGGACATCTTGTCTTTTCAACACTTCACACAAACAACGCAGCTGGTGCAATGCCTCGTCTTATTGATATTGGAGTGAATCCAAAGATCATCAGCTCCGCACTTAATATTGCGATTGGTCAGCGTCTTGTCCGCAGACTCTGCAAGATCTGCAAAGAAGCCTACATACCCGAAGGAAAAGAAAAGGATGCACTCTTGCGAGAAGTGCCCGAGATACAAAAATATCGCCCGAATATCGCCTACCCAACACAGCTCTATCGCCCCGTCGGATGTGAGAAATGCACATTCACCGGATATAAAGGTCGCGTCTCTATCTACGAAGGAATCCTTATGGATCGTGCCATTGAAGAGATATTGCGCGAGAACCCCAGTGAGCGCGAGATCAAAGAAGCAGCGAAGCCACAAGGAATTCTTGATATGCGCCAAGACGGTATCGTCAAATGTATTTCAGGAATGACGTCTCTCGCCGAAATTGAACGTGCGGTTGGCCTCGACGAATCACGCTAGTAAGACTCGCGACGTAGTCAATAAAGCAGCTGGAATTAATTAACAAACACAAAGACCGCCATAGGCGGTCTTTGTGTCATCTCATTATCTTGCCAAAATCTTTGTGAAATTACTCTAAGCAACTGCTCAAGCACACTACCCTTCAAATAACTACTTTCTACAATAGTGCAAAAAGTTAAATGCATCCCTAAGGGGAACTCCAGCTGACGCGCCGTGAGGCGGTAACCAAAGCATCCTCGAAAGTACATCATGGAAGCCTGTGGGGCCTTAGTTGTTTGAAGGGTAACACGCTCGAAGCAATGTTCGGGAGTAGCTACACACAAAAGAAGATCACTACGATTAAGACTATATCATCAGTCCTAACTTTTGTCAAGTTATTTCATGGGACAAGAGAAACTCCCTCTTTGAGAAGAGCACTCTCCGTGGCATACTACAGGAGTATGCACGACTGCAATCAATGTGACCGCGCTGATCCCCGAAACTAATGAAAGCATAGCACAACCAAATTTTATGTCAAGCGATTTCCCAACAAACAATAAAGACAGCCTTTTTTTAGACCAACGCCTCCGTCCGGAGAAGTGGGATGAATATATAGGGCAGGAACACATCAAACAGAATCTCGAGATACTTCTTGCCGCAGCAAAAGAGCGTGCACACCCACCAGAGCACCTGCTTTTCTATGGACCACCAGGACTTGGGAAGACCACACTCGCACATTTGATCGCAAAAGAGATCGGTGCACAGATGAAAACAACATCAGGGCCCGCGATCGAGAAAGTAGGAGACCTCGCATCGATACTCACCAACTTAAACCCCGGCGACATTCTCTTTATCGACGAGATCCATCGCCTAAATAAGATGGTCGAGGAAGTCCTCTACCCCGCAATGGAATCAGGAGTACTCGATATCATCATCGGCAAAGGTCCATCGGCACGCACCATTCAACTTGAACTCCCTCCGTTCACACTTATTGCCGCCACCACGCGTATCGCACTCCTCTCCGCACCACTGCGCTCTCGTTTTTCAGGAGGTGTCTTTCGTCTTGAATTCTATACCGAAGACGAGATCGCAACGATCGTTGACCGGTCTGCAACCATTCTCGGGGTTCCGCTTGAAAAAGATGCCGGCCGAGAGATCGCAACACGCAGTCGCTTCACCCCTCGTACTGCAAATTATTTTCTCAAACGTGCACGCGACTTTGCTCAAGTGGGAAAGACCGCACTCAATGAAACAGCGGTCCGCGAAGCACTGCGCCTCCTTGAGATCGATGAAATAGGACTCACACAACCCGATCGCCACCTCCTTTCTCTTCTTATTGAAAAATTTGAAGGTGGACCAGTGGGACTCGGCACACTTGCGGCGGCAACCTCAGAAGAACAGGCAACGATCGAAGAAGTGTACGAACCCTACTTGCTTAAACTGGGATTACTTGAGCGCACACAGCGTGGTCGTGTCGCAACAAAAAAAGCGTATGAGCATCTTGGTTTTGATTACCATGAGGACAATCAGGAAAAATTATTATAAAATCTCCATATATCATTTAGCGATACCGTCATATGTCAGGACATAGTAAATGGGCACAGATCAAACGACAAAAAGGTTCCGAGGATGCAAAAAAGAGTAAGCTCTTTGGAAAGCTTGGCAGTCTTATTGCGGCAGAGTCTCGAAAATCAAAAGGAGATATAAGTGCTCCAGGACTTCGCACTGCGATCGAAAAAGCAAAGAAAGAAAACATGCCAAAAGATACGATCGATCGTGCAGTGAAGAAAGGAATGGGTGGTGAGGGCGATGCAATGGAATCTCTTACCTATGAAGCATATGGCCCTGGTGGTTCCGCACTCATCATCGAAGCGCTCACAGCAAATCGCAATAAAGCAGCACAGGAGATCAAACATATTCTTACTCGTAATGGCGCAACACTCGCACAGCCTGGTGCTGCATCGTGGGCATTCACAAAAACCATTGATGCATGGGAACCAAACACAACGATTCCACTTTCTGACACTGACGGAGAGATCCTCTCGCGCATCATCGAAGAACTTGAAGATAACGACGAGGTGCAGGAAGTATTTACAAACGGTGACTAATTCTCCGATATGAAAGTACTCGCGATAGATCCGGGATTCGGTCGTTGCGGAGTTGCTGTACTCGAGGGAAGTGGCGCAAAAGCAACTCTACTCTACTCAACGTGTATCGAAACATCACCGAAACTTCCTTTTGGCGAACGTCTCCTGCTTATCGCCGATGAAATACTCACACTCATAAAAGAACATGAACCGGCCACAATGGCGATCGAGGAACTCTATTTCAGTAATAATCAAAAAACTGTTTTCCAGGTCGCAGAAGCTCGCGGGATGATCCTTTATATTGCTTACGCACACCATTTGCGCGTCGCGGAGTATAATCCTCTTTCAATAAAGATCGCACTGACCGGATACGGACGAGCATCAAAAGAGCAGGTCACAAAGATGGTAGAAAAATTGATCATCGTCGAAAAAACGCCAAAAACAGACGATGAATATGATGCTATTGCGGTGGGACTGACTGCTCTCGCGCACGAACGAGATCCTCGCGCATAAGAGAAAAAATAAGTTATCCACAACGGGGGAAAATTCTCTTGCACACAATAACCAAAACATGATAAATAGATGGTAATATCCTTTCCTAAGGTGGCATGGATACGAGTGTGATTACGAACCATATTAATAAAACAGTTTTTCATCATGGGTGATGATTTTACAACAGACGATATATTATTAGCAGACACCGACACAACAGATGCGGCGGACTTCGATCCAAACGCGGTTGAAAGTGACGATTTTCTTGATGATCCAGAAGAAGCACTGCTTGCTGAAGACCTTGACGGCTTGGCAGTGGCCGATGATGAGGAAGATGAGGATGACGACATTTTTGGTGTTGATGAATAAAAATAAAACCCCCGCGACATGCGGGGGTTTTATTTATCTACTTTATTACGTGCAGTTTTACAAAACGATGTTTTCCTATTTTAAGCACCATGTCACCAGTCCCTGCCCCACATGTTCCTGTTCGCCATCACCACTTTGGTGAGTTCGGGGATAAAAATATTTATGATGACATACTTATCGCATAAAGTGAAACGATTTAAAAATGCGTTCGGAGATAGGATCTCCTGGTTTGTAGTGGATGTAGTATTTCTCACCAGAGGGACTCTCGAGAAAAATGAAACGATGAGTTCCAAAGCTAGACCAAAATCCATACTCCATTTTAAGAGGGACCGCTTCAGCATTTAATTGCACCCCATCTATTCGCGTAAATTGATACGCAGGAAGACCGTCCACGATAACTTTTTGAAGCGGCTCACCTTGTGTATTCAGACCCATATCTGGTGTAAGTGCTTTTTGCACAAGGAGGGCGAATTTTTCAAATGGGATATCGCGATATTTTCTTATATCTGCAAATTCGCGATCCATTCTCTCTGAATAATCTTTAATGTATGTTTCAGAATATTTTTCACTTCTCATTTGTTCAACATTCGCACTAATTCCAGATTTAATACTTTGCTCGTCCAAATACAAACGTGTCACATTAAAAACTCCACTGGTATCCGTCATAAAAGTCACAATAGAGTCTACGTCAGAAGAAAAATCAGCACCTCTTCCATCCAAGGCCTCTCTTTTGAGCGACATTGGATGCTCGAAGCTATAGCTAAAGCGTGTATTAGTAAACGTGTTCCATTCTTCGGTAGGTTGTGCAGTCTGCATTCTTTCTCCCTCAGGTTGTTGAGTGGAGTTTTGTAGAGCTTCCTTAATATTTAGTGATTTGCTTATTTTTCCGTTTATAATTATCGTGACGAATAATACAAAGAGTACGATAATCCCAACTATATATAGCTTTTTCATATGTATTCCAGTGTAGCATTATTTTTTGAAATAAAAAAAACCGCAAAGAGTGTACCTCTGCGGTGAATGTTGTACTCGACTAAATTCCTGTCGGTACGATTGTTGATGTGTAGTAGCGAATTCGGCTTGTTGGAACACCACTTGAATTCACCGCACACTCGGTTTGGTAGCTCTTGAGAAGTTTCCCTTCCATAATGGCCTTAGTGAGTTCAGTGGTATACGAATACCCCTTATTCTGATAGCGAACACCAAAATGAAGATGCTCAGCGGTACTTGTCGGGTTACCACTTGCGTCTTTCCCTGTTGTTCCCATGATGCCGATTTGGTCGCCCTGATTAACAGAATTCCCCACGGCAAGAAGGGTGCCGTTTGCTCTTGCCGCAGCTTGCTTCAGATGTAAATAGCGGGTGGTAAATCCAGTGATTATCTGTCCGTCGCTGTCATGGTCGATGACAACGTAGAAACCGTTCAAATCACCAGGGTTATTCCCTCCACCCACCTCGATCACTTTACCGCCAGAAGCTGCCAACACTGGGGTATTGTACTGGCCATACGTACTGCCATTATTTTTCCATGAAATATCGATGGAGTAATAATTTCCATTTGAGCCACCATCTCCATGTGCCGTATCTGGCCATGGCGACTCACCCTTACACTCATATCCACCGATCTCGTTCGTCAGAAGCCAACTATACCCTCCCGGTAGCGGCATCTTAAGTTCAAGCGTTGGCGTGAACGTCAACCCCAATATTGGGCGCTTGCCGTCAGCATATGGATCATTTACATAATCCGCATAACGCGAACTGCGGAACACGTCGAAGTTATTGTTCTTCAGCCACGGTTCGAGGCGTAACCCATTTTTTGTCCATGTGCCATTTTTCCATGCCCTATAGATACTAGTGATGTCAGTACCCCACCATTGATTCACTGTCGGTGCTGCTCGTCCGCCATAGTAATCCTGTGGATATTGAACTGCAGGCTGATTATCCCACGTCATCGTTGTATCCCAACTTGTGGGTGGCCACCAGAAATCTACGCCGGTAGGTGTCGAATTGTCCCCACGCGAAAATGGCATGAGCCAGAGCACCGATTGTGTTACATCAGAAGGAAGCCCCGTGAGATCGAACTGGATATAGGTGTTGTACACATCACCCCAACCACCAACCTGAAGTTTGTCATCGCGTTGGAATGGTTTAATGGCGGGATAATAACTATTCATCCAGCCATCGTGGATATGCACAATGTTGAGATATTGAGGCATTAACGACCCATCCATTTTCCAGAGTGGATACGGCGTCGGCTGATAATAAACCGTGACCGCGCTAGCTCCCGTTGCGAACAGAAAACTCCACACAAACAAAATTGCTCCAATAAGCTTTTTCATAAACTACCTCTCTTCGTGTTGTGAAAGAACTAAAAAGTCGGTTGCCAATCAACCGACTCGGGCATGGTAGTGTTTTTTTTGCAAGTTAGTTTTTAACTTATCGTAATAAAGTGATTCTAAAAATCTCCTACGCATTGCGTAGGAGATTTTGTTTATGGTCTGTTTATTTTTTTATCTGTAATTTTACAAACCGATGCTTTCCTATCTTCAGCACCATATCTCCCGTGACCGCAAAGAAAGGGTCGGTGATCTTCAATTCCCCGT
>DAIUCR010000016.1:0-9907 GCA_036846065.1 Patescibacteria group bacterium
CTTGATGTTGCGGTCATCGGTGTCACACTTATTCATCGAAAGGGATATTTTAAACAACGATTCGATCAGTCTGGTTGGCAGTTCGAAGAAGGAGAAGAGTGGAATCCTTTTGAAAAGCTCGCACTCCTTCCTCATGAAGTTTCCATTTCCATACTTGGACGTAGTGTGCGTATTCGTGCGTGGTTATACAAGATGAAAGGAGTGAAGGGGAATCTTAACCCCGTCATATTCCTTGATACTGATGTTGAGGGGAATACCGACGAGGATCGTCATATCACCGACAAGCTTTACGCTGGGGATGCTCGTCATCGTTTGATACAAGAAGCTGTTCTTGGCATCGGTGGTATGCGTATACTCGAGAAGATCGGCGCGACGAACATTCAGAAGTTCCACATGAATGAGGGTCACTCGGCACTTCTTACTATCGAACTCTATCGTATGTACGGTTCATGTGATGAGCCTGTACAGGAGGTGCGCCGTCGCTCGGTCTTTACTACGCACACGCCCGTTGCTGCGGGGCACGATCAGTTTGATGAAGGACTTGTGAATGAGGTTCTTGGCTCGTCGTATATTCCGAACAGCATCAAGCAGATGGTCTTTGAAGGCGGTGGACTCAACATGACGCGCCTCGGACTCAATTTCAGTCAGTATGTGAACGGTGTCGCAAAGAAACATGGTGAGGTAACCCGCCAACTTTTCCCCGGGTATCAGATCGAGTCGATCACTAATGGCGTGCATGCGGCACGCTGGGCAGCAGAGCCTTTTGCTCGGCTCTACGATAAATATCTTCCCGGCTGGCGCATTGATCCATATAATCTGCGTTATGCACTCTCGATACCCCTTGAAGAACTCTGGCGGACTCACGAGGAGGCAAAGGGGGAGATGATCAGCTATATCAATCAGCGCTATGGCGTGGTGATGAATAAAGATGTCTTTACTATTGGCTTTGCACGACGTGCGACTGCGTACAAGCGAGGGAATATGCTCTTCTCAGACATTGAACGCTTGTTGCGCATTGCAGAGCGTTCGAAGGGTATACAGATCATCTATGCGGGAAAGGCTCATCCGAACGATAATGACGGCAAGCTGCTTATTCAGCAGATCATCGACAATATGCGTAAGGTGGGTCACAAGATCACCTGTGTCTATGTTGAAGATTATGATATGGAGATAGCGAAGCGCATTGTTGCTGGCGTTGATCTCTGGCTCAATACTCCGACCCGTCCACAGGAGGCGTCCGGTACCTCAGGGATGAAAGCGGCACTTAATGGTGTTCCGCACTTCTCTGTTCTCGATGGTTGGTGGCTCGAGGGTCATATTGAAGGTGTGACGGGATGGAGTATTGGTCCTCATCCCGAAAGAGCGGAGATGAATAATCCCGACCCCGAAGACATCGAAGATCTCTATACGAAACTTGAATACGTCATCATCCCGCGTTATGAGAATGAACGCGATCAATGGATAAAGACCATGCGTCAAGCGATATCGATCAACGGTTCATTCTTCAATACGCACCGCATGGTGGAGCAATACGTTCTCGGCGCATATTTTAAATAGTCTTCACTTAACACAGCCCATTCCTTGTATCAAGGAGTGGGCTGTGTTAGTTTTCGGCAAGATCTTGTTTGAAATGTCATGGAGGGGATATGTCAGAAAAAACGAAGTTGGAAAAGGTGCTTGGGGAAAATGAAATGTACCGCGCAGTCATTCGTGCTGGTGGTACTTCCACTCAAGTACAGTTGGTTCTTGATGAGATCACACCGGTGATCTGTGCGCAATTATCTCCGGAAGATATTGTTGCGCACATGCGTACAGTATACGACGAGACGGGTTCAATATACGCGAGTCTCCCGGAGCATCAGCAGGTGACCGATGAACTCCTTGAATTCATGGAGCTTCCTCATTTACGTAATGGTGATCGCATCATTGATCTTGGTTGTGGCCCACTTGCTCGCGATACGATCTTTCTGTCGTATGGAGATAAGGATGCCCGCTTGAGGCTCATGGGGCGTATGCGAAATGGGCGTACTACACGGGAGCGTTTCAATATTCCGGTCATTGGATTTGATGTGCTCGGCGTTGATGGATCTCCGGAGGTTGTTTCTCTTGCGACGCAAAGGCTCGCAATAAAGAAAGATGAATGGAGGGATGGGGAGTCATATTTCTTTCGTTCAAGAATACGTTCTGCGGATATTCATGATGTTAGCAGAGTGATCACAGAAACGTTTCATGGTGCATGGTCATGTGCGGCGCTTTTTACGCACACACCTAAACCGCTTGTGTTGCCCGCGCTTATTTCTATTGCGGCGATACTCGAGCCAAAGGGAGTATTTGGTGTTAGTTATTCTGGGTCAAATGGCGGTGCGTATGACAATCTCCGTTATTCGCGCACTGGTCGTGTGAAATATTTCTCACGACCTCATGCGAGTATGATCGCAAGTAGCGCCGAGCAAGCAGGATTCTATCTTCTTAAGGAATCTCATTCGGATCTTGAGCAAGATGGGGTCATACAAAAAGATTTTTTCACGACACAGTTCTTTCAGAAGCATTGAATTCATCCCCCGCACATGCGGGGGATATTGTTTTGACAAAGTGTTTTATCTGTATTAAAACAAGCACAGTACGTAGTTGTCATATGTTGTTTTAAAGGAGATCGTAATGAGATCAGTACACAATGTACTTCTTGCAGTATGTACAAGTTTTGTCTTCCTTCCTTCGCTTCATGCCTCCGGCCTCGAGGATATTCTTCGGCAAGGTACGGGTGTTGTGGTTGATACGCAAAGGAATAAAAGCACAGCGGTGATCGACGCAGAGCGCAGGAAGCAAGCGATCGATATCGATGCGCAAAGGCAAGTGAATTCGTTCGCGGTGCTTATCGATAGTAATGTTCGTCATATCGATGAAGAGCTTGATCCGCAAGTTATGGATACTCGCGTTGAACTTCGTGCGCTTGAGCGTGATCGTGCGAAGGGGCGGGTGACCTATGGCGAATATCTTGGAGAGAAGCGTACTCTTGATGCTCGCATGAATGATCTGCGGAGTTCGATCGTCACACTGAAGCGACAGAATCAGGAATACGAAAAACGTCAGAAGGAAATTCTTTCGAACGCAGAGGCACAAAAGAAACAAGTGGATGTTGATCTTGCCGCAAATGCAGGACAGGCAACAACAAGGCAGAATAGCAGTATTCTGGAACAGATCATCAGGGGTATTGGGCGCTAGTTCAGGGTCTCATGCAAAACACCAAGCAGGTCGCTTGGTGTTTTTTTATTGAAGATAATGAAGAAGTGTGTCGCCCACGATACTGAGACTTTCGGCCGAGCATTTATCGGGAGTGTCATTGGTCGTGTTATACCACGGCTCATAATCATAATCGATGACAAGGAAGGAGGGGATGCCTTTTTGTGCAAGCGGGAGATGGTCATCGCCGATAGCTTTCCCGATGGAGTTACTGAATGCACTCGGGGCGATCTTTTTCCCGATATTAAAGAAACGATCGACCGCACTTTTTGCACTTTCCATGGAGATCTGCTCCTTCATGAGTAGGAGATCTTTATCGCATACCATATCAAATATAATTGCTTGCAGTGGAAGATCTTTTGGATAGAGCGTGGAAAGATTTTCCGCGAAGTGTGTTGATCCGATGGGGTACCAACGCTTGCTCCCTGCTCCGAGTGCCTCCATCCCTTCTTCTCCATCAAAGAACACGAGATCGATACCAAGTGTTCCTGTTGCGTATTGTGAGTTGATCATCTCCGCGGCCTCAAGGAGGAGTGCAACTCCTGATGCTCCGTTGTTTGCGCCGGGCATTACCGCATTTGGGTTTGTCTTGTCGCGGTATGCGTGCGCAATACTATCGTAATGGGTGCCGAGGATGATTCTTTTTGTTGCGTCCGGATTGATGCGTCCAATGATGTTGTTGAAACGCATATTCTCCTCACTCCATTCGTCGTCTGTAACCGCAATTTGTGCTTTTTCAAGAGTCTTTGTGATGTACTCCTTTAGTTGTTCGTGTCCTTGTGTGGAGATAGCACGCGAGCCGAAGCCAACAATGGTATTTATGCGCAGGAGTGCATTCTCTCCTGAAAACCGTCTCTTCTGTGATGCGCCTCGATCGTCCATCTCCTCTATGAGCATAGAGACGAGATGTTCGACCGGTGCGTAGTTGTCGGTCAAAACGGTGTATGAGGCAAGGGTCTTTGGATCAATGGGGAGTTCGCGTAAAGAGAACTCAGTAAATAACTCTCTGTCTTCGATCTGCGCTCTTGCTCGCGCAACTTCAAACGTTGTTGTTCCGTTGATACCTACTAAAATGAAATTCTGTATAGCGGGAGATGTTGTGGAATTTACCGCAAATACGTGCATGTTCGGAAATACGCTCTCTATAGTGCGTATCTCCGAGAAGAGAAGTGATTCAGGTGTCTTTTTTGTCGTCCCAATGATGTTCGCGACGAAGATCCCGTTCGGAGAAAGTTTTGCTTTTGCTTCTGTGAAGAATTCTTTGGTCGTGAAGTGTGCGGGAATAGAGTAGAGGGAATAATAGACATCACTGAATATCATGTCGTACGGTTCCTTGGTGTCGTAGAGCAATCGTCTTCCGTCTGCGATATGTGTGGTGATCTGAGTCGTCTTGGGGAGGCGAAAATATGTTTGCGCGATATGCTCGAGAGTCGGCTCGATCTCTGCGACATCGATCTGTGCGAGTGGGCGGTCGTTGTGGAGTGCCTTGGGGATGGAGTAGATCCCTCCACCGATCACGAGCGCGCGCGAGAGTTCGGGGGTGAATATTTTGTGGAGTGCATAATATTTCGTGTAGTCCGCGGCGAGTGAATCGTCTTCGAGATACATGACTCCGGATGTGCTTCTATCCTGCAAAAAAAAACGCGCGGGCTTGCCGGCGTAAGGGAGATCGACCACCGACAATCGCTCGTAGACTCCATCTCTGACGAAGTGTACATTTTCTGCCGTCATGTTTCTCGTTAATGCGAATGTGCCGATGATGGCAATGATGAGGATAATGAGAAAAAAGAGGGAATCTTTTCGCTTACTCTTTTCTGTTAAGAAGTATCCTATGCCACCGAGAAGTACGATGGTAAGGGTCGTTCCAAAGATGATACTGTCAACGCCGAAGTAGGGAATAAGAATGAATCCTGCGCCAAGGCTTCCTGCAATAGAACCCGTCGTTGACCAGAAGAATATTTGACCAGTCGTGCGTCCGAGCCCTTGATCTGTGTGTTCCTTTTGTGCGAGCGTGATGGCGAAAGGTGAAAGCATGCCGAGAAGATAGCTTGATGGGAAGAAAAGGACGAGCGCCCAGATGAGCGGTCCGCTCTTGAGCGAGAAAAGATGTCCACCAAGAGGAAGAATGGTAAGCATGAGCAAGAAGAGCAGGAAAAGACTCCAACCCCCTTGATAGATGATCTTGTAGAATCTTCGCTCGGTTGGTTCTCTGTCGGCGATGATGCCACCCCTCCAGTACCCGAATGATAGTGCACCCAGAATGATACTAATGACCGCAGAGACCATGTAGATGGTATTTCCGTAATAAGGAGAGAGAATGCGGGTCGCGGTCACTTCGACGACGAGAATTGCCGCACCGGTAATGAAGACCACCGCAGATAGTCCGTGTTTTTTCCACCACATTGTGAGGCTGGTGTTTGGCATTGCGAGGTATTTTAACACGGAAGAGGGGTGAGGCACATACGTTTTATGGAGTAGTATCACCCGTATCGACCTTCATGCTCTTTTAATCGACTACTTATGCACATGTGGATAAGTGTTATGCACAAGAAAAGACCATATTTTCCCGTGCTTCGGAGAAGTTATCCCCAATTTGAAGTGAATGGGAAAAGGGGGTTACAATAGGTGAACCAAACGCCTCGAAATTCATCTCTCGGGGCGTTCGTCGTCGAAAAACCTGCCTCAAACGTCATTGCGAATTACCGTGAGCGATGGGATTTGGTGTGGGTTTCTCGAATTTATTCATTGTTCATTATTTCCCACATTAATATGTCAGGCGCATCCACACGTAAGGCGGCAAAGAAGTCCACTTCAAAGAAGGTGGCAACAATAAAAGAGATCAAGAAGCGCGATGGAACAGTTGTTCCATTCGATAGCGAGCGCATCAAGCACGCGATCATGCTTGCGATGGCCGCAGGCGGTGAAGGAGGAGAGGCGGCAGCGGGCTTGGTTACTAACGCTGTTGTTGCAGTGCTCGCAAAAGAGATAAAGGAACGCAAAGGTTTCGTTCCGTCAGTTGAAGATGTTCAGGATGTTGTTGAAACAGAGCTCATCTACAATGACTTTGCAAAAACTGCAAAAGGATACATCTTGTATCGTGAAGAGCATAACAAGCTTCGTAGGCAGGTAGGTGTTGTTCCTGAGCGTGTGAAAGAACTCGCGCGCGAGAGTAAGAAGTATTTCCAGAATTCACTTGCAGAGTTCGTGTACTATCGCTCGTACTCTCGTTGGATCGACGATGAACAGCGTCGTGAGACATGGATCGAGACGGTCGATCGCTACATGAGTTTCATGCGCGAGAATGTCGCGAAAAAATTCACCGAGAAGGAGTATGAAGAGATCCGTGAGGCGATACTCAAACAAGAAGTGATGCCATCGATGCGCCTTATGTGGAGCGCCGGCTCTGCCGCACGCAAGACGAATGTCACGGGATATAACTGTTCATTCATTGCGCCAACAAAGATCCGCGATTTCGGCGAGATCATGTATCTCTCGATGTGTGGAACGGGCGTCGGTTTTTCAGTGGAGAGTCACACGGTGCAACAGCTTCCACAGATCAAGAAGCAGAGTGGGAAAGTAGTAAAGACGCATGTCATTGGCGACTCGAAAGAGGGTTGGGCGGACGCGTTCGTGCATGGTCTTGAGGCATGGTTTGATGGAGAGGATATCAAGTTTGATTACTCTCAGCTTCGCCCGTCCGGTGCGCGCCTTATGACGATGGGTGGAAAGAGTTCTGGTCCAGATCCACTTCGCAATTTGATCGATTTTTCGCGCGAAAAGATACTTCGCCGTCAGGGTCGCAGACTCTCCAATCTCGATGTGCATGACATTGTCTGCAAGATCGGTGAAGTGGTCGTCTCGGGTGGGGTGCGCCGTTCTGCGCTTATCTCGCTTTCTGATCTCGATGATTACGATATGCGTAACGCGAAAGATGGTCAGTTCTATGTGACCGAGCCTCAGCGTATGATGGCAAACAACTCCGCAGTCTATACACAGAAGCCTTCAACGGCGGAATTTATGGAAGAGTGGATCTCGCTCATGAAGTCAGGCTCAGGTGAGCGTGGCATCTTCAACCGCGGCTCACTCGTGCATCAGATGCCCGAGCGTCGCCAGAAGACCTTCATGAAAGATATCGACACTTGTGGAACGAATCCTTGTGGCGAGATCATCCTCAAATCAAAGCAGTTCTGCAACCTCACGGAGATCATCGTGCGCGCGGATGATACACGTGCAAGCTTGATGCGTAAGATGCGCCTCGCAACAATGCTTGGTACATATCAGTCATCGCTTACGAACTTCAAGTATCTCTCAAAGGAATGGAAGAAGAACTGTGAAGAGGAGCGCCTCTTGGGTGTTTCGATCACGGGTCAGTGGGACAATCCCGAACTCATTCATGATGCAAAATTGCTCCGCGATCTTCGCGATGAAGCAGTTGCAGTTAATAAGGTGTATGCAAAGAAGCTGGGCATAAGTGCGTCTGCATCGATCACTGCAGTGAAGCCATCAGGCACCGTGTCGCAATTGGTCGACGCATCAAGTGGAATGCATCCACGCCACGCGCCATACTATATCCGTCGTATCCGCATCTCTTCGACCGATGCACTCTTCAAGATGCTTCGTGATCAGGGTATCCCATATCAGCCGGAAGTAGGGCAGAGCATGGATAATGCCGCAACATACGTTGTGGAGTTCCCTGTCAAGGCACCACATGGCTCTGTCTACAAGGACGACATCAGCGCACTCAAGCAGCTCGCACACTGGAAGCTTGTGAAGGAAAATTATACCGAGCACAATCCATCAGTAACTGTTTCCGTTGGTGAGGATGAGTGGCTTGCGGTTGCAAGTTGGGTCTATGAAAATTGGGACATGGTCGGAGGATTGTCTTTCCTTCCACGCAATGACTTCGTGTACCAGTTGGCGCCATATGAGGCGATTGACAAGGCACGCTACGAGAAGTTGGCTGAGCGTTGGAAAGATATCGATTTCTCAAAGATCGTGAGTTACGAGAAGATCGATGAGACGCAGGGAGCCAAGGAACTTGCCTGTGTCTCTGGCGTCTGCGAAATTTAAAACATTTTGAGCGCTCTACTTTGTCGGCTACGTCGCAAACTCTCTCGCAATAGAAAACCTATTGCTCGAGGGTATTGCGTCCTTGCCTCCGCGTATAGCATCGAAAATAGGAATTAAATCTTAGCTAAATAAAAAAATGAAAAAATTCAAATATAACTTGCAATTTTTATCTTCTACAAATATCGAAGAAACTCTTGCGACCTTAGGTTATCAGGGGTGGGAAATAGCCAGTGTTGTGTCGCATGAAGCAGTTACACTAAAAAATGGTCGTCGAGAATTTCCCTATACTGTTTTTTTGAAGCAAGAGATTCATGATGAATAAACGAACGAGGAAACAGGGGTAAGTCTGAGTAACTCCTCGAACACTCCTTTGGTCCAAGACTGCGGATCGCATCCGAAATCTGGCTTAAATCATGGAATAATCTTTGTGCGTGCGCTTATACTCTTCCTTCCACGAGCAGAGTCGTCGTAGAATACCTACGCCTTCTCGACTATCGGAAGTCCAGGACTTCGCATTGCATCTCAAACGTGCTTTAAATCAAAAACTTCCAAATTTGATGAGCTACTTTGTTGCGAGCGTCGCAAACCCGCTCGACGTACAATCCGTACATTTTGCGGGCATCGCTCCTCCGCGCCTCGTATCTCATTCAAATTGTGAAAGTCATAGGAGATTATTGGTCTGACGTATCAAATGCTAAAAAACTCATGAAGAACTCTGAGTCGAAAAAAAGTGAAAAATATATTTTAGCTGAGCGTGCAGTATTTCGTGCTAATTCAGGACTCTACTTCCTTGAGGAATGTCTGGCTCTTATTCATAAGGGTGGAACTGACCCTGCTTTTTCTCGCTCATTGTATATTTTATTTTCTTACAACTTCGAGTTGATTTTGAAGTCACGTATTTTATTGGCGAGTGAGCTAATAAGTAGAAAGGATTTAATTGAAAAGATTAAATCGCACGACCTTGAGTTGTTGTCGAAGAGGCTCTCAATCGAAGAACTTCAGAGCATTAATGTAAAAAATATTTTAAAAAATGAAAATTTTGGTTTCACAGAATATTTAGTGGAAATACTTGATGGTCGTACAATTATCTTTCAAGATTTAATTGACGTGCGATACGATTTTGAGAAAGACGGCTTGCGCAATATTGACTTAAATGAATCCGCAAAGATGCAGAGTGATGTGAACATCTTACTTGCAATGACAAAAGATATCATGAAAATGCTTCCCCCAAATAAGTGACCTGGTCGCAAACGGGGACAGTCACGATTGATTTCCAGAATGTGTGGTCTAGTATTTTGAGCAAGTGAGCCTGATATAATGACTTCATGGAAGATAAAAAATCAATTGAGATTTTGAAGGGGCTTTTGGAGCGGGGAGTGCTTGTACCTGAAGAGGAAGAGGCCGTGCGCTCTGCGATCGGGGTCTTGAGTTGGACCACGCTTTCCGAAAGTAGACTCAAGGGACTCAAAGAAAAACGAGACAAGCGCCAAGGCCTAGGCGAATAAATGATCCAATGTGTGAGACCTTGGATCTGGCACGCTACTTGCGATATTGCGGAAATCACATAGAGTGGGCGTAGATAACACAGATTCGAGAA
>DAIUCR010000016.1:10007-22308 GCA_036846065.1 Patescibacteria group bacterium
CTTGCGATATTGCGGAAATCACATAGAGTGGGCGTAGATAACACAGATTCGAGAATTAGCTCAAGAGGAGAGTCGCAATGGAGGCGAAATGGGAGTTATTAAAAAGAGAGTCAGCAGAAAAGTGGGAGTTGTTTCATCGCATCTCTCGTTTCTTGCAGACCGCTCCGAAAGCTGTGATAGATGCATATCGTGCGGGGTGGAGTGAGATCACTCTTTATCCTGACGGATATACATCGATGGATTCGTGCGGATGTTGTTTCAGTGGCCATGCTCCTGGGTGGTATGGGCGGAATCCGAATGAGAAGTATCCCTGGGGAATTGGAAAGTGCGCTTACCGATGGCAGTGGATCTGCGGTCCGAATGGAGAGAGTAAGCCTGGAGAATCTCCATCTGGGCATTCGTGTTGTTCTTGTGATTAAACATCAGTAAAGTAAAATTGCCACGACCGAGAGTCGTGGCATTTTTTTGTGACAATGTATCCAAACTTAAATCGTTGTTCAAGTATGAAAAAATCCAAGGCGAGGCCTTGGATTTTTGATAGGGCTTTATTTAAGCCGTGTCGAGAAAGCGATTTTTCCCCCAGAGTACTCTGTATTGATGCATGAGAAATTCAGCACGAAGAACAAAGACGGGAACGGGGCGATATGCATCAAGAAGTTTTGCCGGGTAGGGCTTGCCATTGTCTTGAATAGAGATGTTTCCGATACGTTTTGTTTTCCACGGTATTTCTTTTTCGGCGAAGTTGGGGTCGAAATTTCCAAGGAAATATTCCATGGGCTGTTGTTCCGGGTGCACCATTCCTTGTGTGCGTGGGTTCATATCAATAGCCATTTTCGTACTCCTCGTACTGAAATGTTATGTCTGCGAAAATAGTACGATATGATATAAGCCTTGTCAAATTGAGGCACCTTGGCTATACTTGGCAGACCTTGTATCGGGCAGTCGCGCTTTGGGGTAACCCAAGGTGAGGAAAGTCCGAACTCGGACCGGTTCAGTCCGGAAAGGTAGCGGGTAATACCCGTCGTAGGCAACTATAGAGGTGCGAGCAGTGACGCCGATGTCGAAAGACTAGGATTCCTTCGGGAATAAGCCCGTCGAAAGTCGGGAGTGAAACGGCTAAATCCTTACCCCCGTGCAAGGCCGTGCTTTACGCAAGTAAAGAGTGCCGCTTGAGATCATTCGCAAGAATGATCCTAGATAAATGGCTGTCGCCTTTTGGAAATTTTCCACGGGGTACAGAATTCGGCTTATAGATACAAGGTACATCAGAGGTCCGCCCTAATAGGGCGGATTTTTGTTTGGCATATACGGTGCTTTGTTGCGCAATCGAGTTTTACACAGTGCGAACTATCTTTATCTTTTTTTGTACATGGTATACTGGACGGACATAACTCTTTGAGGAAGAGCTTTAATAAATTTATTATTTCTTGCAATTATGTCAGAAGAACAATACGTACAAGAGCAGTCCGCGCCAGCAAAATCAGTGTTCGCGCGAGTGTTACTTGGAAAGGTTTTATCACACAAAGTATTTTCCGATAGAGCACTTTATCTGCTCTTGCTCGGAGTCTCGTTCTTGCTCCCTGTCTTCTTTATTCCTGGTCAATTTGTTGCTCCAGAATTTGCGAAGATGGTCTTACTTGAAGTTGCGGTCCTTATTGGAACATTCATGTGGGCGGCGGGACGCTTGCGCGATGGTCATCTGAACCTACCAAAGAGCGTCTTGCTTCTTGTGTCGGCACTCTTGGTCGTACAATTCGTTGTTGCAGCGATCGTGTCTCCTGCACCGATGCTTTCGTTCATCGGTTCCGGTTACGATATTGGCACCGTGAATTCTTTCTTGGCACTCTTCCTCTTCCTCTTCCTCGGATCAATGGCGTTCTCTACTCGTGATCGTGTGCTTTCGCTCTACGCATCACTCATGTTTTCGACGGTCATCATCATGGTGTATCAGCTTTTGCGCTATTTCTTCGGAGCAGATTTTCTTGCGTTTGGTCTGTTTACAAATGAGGCATCAACGCCAGTAGGAAAATGGAATGACATGGTGACACTCATGGGTGGAGCAATGTTGCTCGTTCTGACGACACTCTACTTCTTTCCTCAAAATAAGGTGTTGCGCCTCCCTGCATACGCAGTCTTTCTTGTTGGACTCTTCTTCCTTCTCTTGGTGAACTTTAAGGTGCTCTGGTTCATCCTCTTTGTGCTTGCAGGCATGCTCGTCATCTTTGCTATTTATGAAGGAGAGCGTGCGCACCGTGCCGGAGTGCGCTCCGCCGCAGAATCTGGCTCAGAGCATCATCATAAGCCGATACACAAGCGTGTTGCGGGACATTTACCTGTTCTCACGACAGTACTCCTTGTCGTCGCATTCATTTACGGAAGCGGTCTAACTATGGTTCCACTCAAGAAAGACGGACCAACTATCGGTTCATTCATTGAGAAGGTCTTGAAGCCTGCTCCGTATTCAGAGGTTGTGCTTACTCCGCAGTTCACATTCAATGTTGTTGCCCAGACACTCAAGGATTCACCACTCTTTGGTACAAGTCCAAATCGTTTTGGAACAGGGTATTTGATGTACAAGACGTCAGACATCAATCGCACTCCATTTTGGGATACCAGTGATATTGGTAATTACGCCTTCGGTCGTATTCCGACATACTTTGCAACAACGGGAATCATTGGAACGATACTCTGGGTCATCTTTGTCGTGTTCTTGTTCATTAAGTCGAGAAAGATATTTGCGCTCTTATCGAAGGATAGAATAGCGGCATACATGGCCTTCTCGCTCTTTATGCTTGTTATCTACTTCTGGAGCATTGCATTCTTCTATCTTCCAAACATTGCGATGTTTGCACTCGCGTTCCTATTCACTGGTGCACTCATAGCATTTCTAGTGAGCGAAGGAGTGGTTCCGGTATATCGTGTGTCATTTGACCGCGGTTCAAAACTCTCAATGATCCTCACTCCTGTCATCGTCATTGTGCTTGCAGGTGTTGTCGCATCAAGCGTGCTCCTTTACCGTCAAGTCTCGTCATTGGTCGCATTCCGTGATGCGCAAGTTGCTCTTGCTGCAAATAATCTCGATCAGGCAAAGGTTGATCTCGTGCTCGCAAGTACACGCTCAGAGCGCGATATCTACTATCGCTCACTTTCAAATATTGCATTGGTGCAATTGCAACAGCTCGCAAATGCAAAGTTACCTGCTGAACAAGTTCAACCAAAGGCAAATGAATTGATCAGTGAAGCGGGAACATACGCACAGCGTGCACTCACACTTGATCCTTCGAATTTCGAAAACCATCTTCAGGTTGGCGGAGTGTATGACATTCTTCATGCGCTCGGCATTGAGACGGTCGGCACTGAGACCACATTCAATCTTGCGAAGCTTAATTATCAGCAAGGCTTGAGCCTCAATCCTCGCAGTCCTCGCATTCTCTTCATGCTCGCACGTCTTGAATTCAGCGCGGGAAATCGTGCAGAAGGAAAGAAGTATCTCTATCAGGCTTTGGCGGAGCGCCCAAATTATCTCGAAGCACTTTCGTTCGCAGTGCAGATGGAAATATCAGATAAGAATCCTGGCGCTGCCGTTGATATACTTCGTGCTGGTATCAATGTTGAGCCAACGAATTTCCTTCTTCGCTTTGCGCTCGGGTATCTCTACTTCGAGGCTCGTGATTACAAGTCAGCGATCGGAG
The DNA here is from genome assembly GCA_036846065.1 of Patescibacteria group bacterium. GTDB lineage: Bacteria > Patescibacteriota > Minisyncoccia > Phycocordibacterales > UBA6899 > MHLP01. The sequence goes on from DAIUCR010000016.1 coordinate 13,700, forward strand.
AGTTTGAGGCAGCGGTGGTACTTAATCCAGTTTACGCGGATGCAAAATACTTCCTCGGTCTTTCTTACTCGAAGACAGGCAGAACGGCAGAGGCTGTACAACAATTCACTGACGTACAGACACTCAATCCCGACAATAAGGATATTGCGAACATCTTGAAGAACTTGAAGGCGGGAAGTGGTGCGCTCGAGAATGGCGCTACTTCCGCTTCGCCAGTCAATGATGCTCTCAACCAGCTCAATCAGGGTTCAAATTAATGCGGCATTGCTAACCTTGTATGGTTGAGCGATTACTCCGCGTGCTTCATAGAGAATGGAACGGCCTTCACGAGGCCGCCTTTCTCTTGGCGGGTACTGCGCTGCTTTCTCAGTTGCTCGGATTATTCCGTGACCGACTCCTTGCGGATCATTTCGGCGCAAGCGAGTCTCTCGATGTTTATTATGCGGCGTTCCGTATTCCTGACCTTCTTTATGTCTCAGTAGCATCGTTCGTTGCGGTGACGGTACTTATTCCATTTCTTCTTGAGCGAATGGATTCACCTGATGGTAAAGAGTCCGCAAGAAAATTCATTGATAGTATCTTCTCTGTTTTTATCGTGTCGATGCTCATGGTCTGTGGATTGGCGTATATGCTTATTCCGTATCTGACCGAGGTCTTTGTGCCAGGGTTCTCTTCTGCAGCAAAAGAGGAATATATTACGCTTGCGCGACTACTCCTTTTGTCTCCACTCCTTCTTGGGATCTCAAACCTTTTTGGTTCAATAACTCAGTCATTCCGCCGCTTCTTTGTCTTTGCCGCGGGTCCAGTGCTTTATAATGTTGGGATCATTCTTGGAATAGTCCTCTGGATGCCACTTTATGGCCTTTCGGGCGTCGTATGGGGTGTTCTGCTTGGTGCACTCCTCCATGTGCTGATACAGTTCCCAGTCCTTCGTCGCGAGCGTATCGTTCCTCGATTGACCGGGTCGATCGACTGGAAGATCGTTCGTGGTGTTGTGCGTCTGTCTATTCCACGCACTATTGCGCTTTCCGCCATGCACATTTCGACCATCATCTTGATCGCTCTTGCGTCACAGATCGCGTCGGGGTCTATCGCCGTCTTTACGCTCGCGATGAATCTGCAGAGTATTCCGCTTGCGATCATCGGGATGAGTTATTCTGTTGCGGCATTTCCTACGCTTGCAAAACTTTGGACAGGAGGAAATCATAAGGATTTTCTTGAGCAGATCGTTACCGCAACGCGACATATTATGTTCTGGTCGTTCCCTGCGATCGTGCTTTTCATCGTCCTTCGTGCGCAGATCGTGCGTACTATTCTTGGAAGCGGGGCATTCGATTGGACTGCAACGCGACTTACTGCTGCGGCGCTCGCGCTCTTTGCCATCTCGGTTGTCGCACAAAGTCTTGTCCTCCTCTTTACAAGATCTTTCTATGCAATGGGTAAAACGCGATTGCCGCTTATTGCAAATATGATGGGTGCTGTTTTTGTTGTCGTCTTTTCACTTACTCTGTATTCGCTCTACAATACTCATGCGGTCTTTCGTTACTTTATCGAGACACTTTTGCGTGTTCCTGACATATCGGGGACTTCCGTGCTCATGTTGCCGCTCGGGTATTCGCTTGGCATGATAGGGAACGTGCTTATGCTCTTTTATTTTCTTATGCGAGAATTTCCTAACATCATTCACGACATCAAGCGTCCGTTTCTTCATGCGTTCACGACCTCGGTTGTCATTGGTTTTATTACCTACCACGGATTGCAATTGCTCGCGCCGCCCTTTCCTCGCGATACATTCTTGGGAATATTCGCGCAGGGATTTTTTGCCGGCATGATCGGTATCGTTGGAGGAATATTCCTTCTTCGTCTGATGGAGAATCAAGAATTGAGAGAGATCCAGATGTCACTGCATCGCAAGTTTTGGAAATCGAAGCCTATCGCTACTGAGCCGGAAGGAGTCTAGTAAATACTTTCTTGACGCAGGAGAATACTGCGTTAGACTGAATTATAGATACAATGATTCAGGAGGTGTCTAATGGATCAAAATGGTGAATTAATAAGTATCCGTCGAAGCTTCGTGTCGATGTTTATGAGGGGGATGCGCGCAAGGGTCTCCTACGAATTACATTTCGCTTTGTTTAATCTTATCTACTTCCTTCTTCCGATGTTCTTTGTGTTCGTCGTCGTTCCGCTTCGCATAATGGACATTATCTCTCCTGAGCAGTTTCTTTTTCTGATGGTGACTCTGGGTATTGTGTCGACATTCATTTATCTCCGCATTGTGTATGTTGATCACATTGCTACTAGAGATTGTCTCCGTGGCATCTTCAATGACTACCCATCTTTACGTTACGACCTGCATCGTTCTGCAAAATTACAGTGGGCTGATGCGGAATAATGATTCTTCTTTTAAAAACAGGGCCAAGCGAGCTCTGTTTTTTCTTTCTCCACTTTTTCTATTTTTGTGTTAGTATGTATCCACTTTATGAATCGTCAGCATATACGCAATTTTAGCATCATCGCCCATATCGATCACGGGAAATCGACACTTGCCGACCGTATGCTTGAGATCACTCATACGATCGAAAAACGGAAGATGCATGAGCAGGTACTGGACTCGATGGAACTTGAACGTGAGCGTGGCATCACTATCAAAATGCAGCCAGTGCGCATGACGCATCATCACAATGGGGAAGAATATCTTCTGAATCTCATCGACACTCCGGGGCATATTGATTTTTCTTATGAAGTATCTCGCGCACTCAAGGCGGTGGAGGGAACACTTCTTTTGGTTGATGCGACACAGGGTGTACAGGCGCAGACACTTACGACGCTGCAGATGGCGCGCGAACACGGGCTCACTATCATTCCCGTACTCTCGAAGATCGATTCTCCACTTGCGCGTGTTGACGATGTGCGCGAAGAGATCGTGACACTTCTTGGTGTTTTGCCTGAGGAGGTGATGCTTGTCTCTGGAAAAACAGGAGAAGGCGTCGCAGAACTTCTTGGTGCGATCGTGGACCGCATACCTGCGCCGGAAGAAGAGTTTGTTGATACGAAAAGTGCTCGCGCTCTTATCTTTGATTTTTCATATTCAAATCATCGTGGCGTCATTCTTTATGTACGTGTACTTGATGGAGTTGTACCAAAAGGCGCAGAGCTTATTTTTTCCGCAACAAAAGAAAAATTCTTTGCCATCGAGACGGGGTATTTTGCTCCAGGGGACGTTCCGAAGCCCGAGCTCATTGCGGGGGAGATCGGATATATTGTCACAGGCATCAAGCGTCCTGGCGTTGCATCGGTTGGTGATACGGTGACCCTCGCAAAGAATCAGTTGCCCGTGCTTCCAGGTTATGCAAAGCCACGCCCCGTTGTGTGGGCATCAGTATTTCCCGAGAGTCAGGATGATCTCGCGGTGCTTCGTCAGTCGCTCGAGCGCTTACAGCTTTCTGATTCATCCTTATCCTTCGAGGAAGAGGCTTCAGGAATACTTGGCCGCGGTTTCCGCTGTGGCTTTCTTGGAATGCTTCACCTTGAGATCATCACCGAGCGCTTGCGACGTGAATTCGATCTGAATCTCATTGTGACGACGCCGACGATCACGTATGAGGTGACCTATTCGCGTACAAAGAAAATAGAAACGATCTACTCGCCAGCACTGTTCCCTGATGATGGTCTAACGAGCTCGGTTCGTGAACCATGGATCGATGGTGCAATTATTACTCCTCCTGATTACATGGGTGGTATCACGCAACTTCTCTATGAGCATGAAGCGGAAATGGGGGATACGGATATCTTTGGAGACAATCGTTACAAGCTCGAATTCAAGATGCCACTTCGTGAGTTGATGCGCGGATTCTTCGATAAACTAAAAAGTGTTTCTTCTGGTTTCGGCTCACTTTCTTACGAGTTGGCGGGATATCGTGATGCGGATGTTGTGCGCCTTGATATTCTCGTATCGGGTGATGTCGTCCCTGCATTCTCTCGGGTGCTCTCAAGAAGGCGTGTACAGGAAGACGCCGAAGCGGCAGTTGAAAAACTGTACAAGAATCTCCCAAGACAACTTACGGTGCTGAAAATACAAGCAAAATCGATGGGAAGAATAATCTCTTCTCGCACGATCTCTGCTTTGCGCAAGGACGTGACGGGCTATCTTTATGGTGGAGATATCACGCGTAAGATGAAGTTGCTCGAGAAACAGAAGAAGGGAAAGAAGAAGATGCAAGAAGCGAGAGGTAAGATAACTATTCCGCCCGATGTCTTCATAAAGATGATCCGTCCGGACGAATAAAAGATGTTAAACCCCAAAGGGCATCTCACTTGCTCTCTGTCGATAATAAAAACAAACAAAAAAGACTCCAGTAGAAGGAGTCTTTTTGCTATAGGAATGCAGGGAGATAGAGTAGGATCATGCTCAAGATGACCATTATTCCCAGAATAGACCAGATGATGTTTACGAGGCGCTGGTGTTTCTTGTTTCGGTAAAATAGCATGAAAGTAATTTTTTTTCTTAATGGGTCATAGTATACTATACGCATGGCGCGAATACTAGATTTTCGTGAGCGTTTCCGATTGCGTAAGATACTTTACGCAAAACCAACCATAATTATCATGGCTATTTTGGTCGTCTTACTTGGGCATGCGACGTGGGGGATGCACCAGAAAAGCGTTGATGCAGTGGCAAAACGGGATAAGGCGCTTGAGGAATTGCGTGCTCTTGAAAGTCGTCAGGTAGAACTTGAGAATAATATTGCGCACCTTTCGAGTGATCGCGGGGTTGAGGAGGAGATCCGTGATCGGTTCATGGTTGCGAAAGAAGGGGAAAAAGTTATGATTGTTATTACTCCGAAAACGGAAGAGGTTCATACTGTCACAGTGCCATCTGAACAGGACTCATCTTTTTTGGGTAAGATGATGAGTGCGGTTGGGTTGTCGGATGAATAATATCGTAGGGTGTTTTCTGTTGTATGATCGAATAGAAAAGCGGGATTAGTTTAGTGGTAGAATGGCTGCTTCCCAAGCAGCAGACGCGAGTTCGATTCTCGCATCCCGCACCAAGTGAACCCATTAATTTTGAAGCGTGGGGAAATATTTTTTGTAAGCATTGTTTCGACAATACTTATCCTTGTAACTTCATTGCCGCATCTTTTTGCATTTTTTGACACCTCTTTGGGTGAAAAATATCTTGGCGCCTCTTCTCTTCTTTCTGGTGACTATTATAGCTATCTTTCTTGGATTACACAGGCGCATGATGGAGTCTTTTTGATGCGCGATCTTTATGCGCCAGAGTATGAGGGGGGATATCTCTTTCACCCGCTCTTTCTTTTGCTTGGACTTTTTGCAAAGTTTTCCGGTCTTGGTGCTCCTCTCGCATATCATTTCGCGAGAATATTCTTTATTGGAGTGTTTTGTTTTTCTGTCTATCTTCTCTATTCTTTGTTCACAAAGAATATTCGCGAACGCCAAACCGCGCTCTTGTTATTGGTTTCTGCGGGCGGATTCGGAGCTTTCTTTGGAAAGTTCTCCGCTGATATTTCCATGCCAGAGATAAATATGTTCCTCTCTCTTCATATTTCTCTGCTTAATATCGTTTCTTTAAGCCTCGCGACTCTTTTTGCATATGTGGCATTGAGGTATTTGCATGAACGTAATTGGAGGGTGGTCATTGTTGGTGCGCTACTTTTGAGTGCGCTCGCCCTTGTTCATACATATGATGTGATCCTTTTTGGAATGATCTTTTTTGTCTATGCCATCACTCGGTTTATTGCGTATCGAGACTATGACTTTCTAATGAATATGTTGTGGGTCTTTGCGCTCACACTTCCTTCAATTATCTGGCAGAGTGTCGTACTTTTAAATGATCAAGCACTATCAATGTGGTACTTCCTTCAAGTCTCCACATTTTCTCCGAATTTATTCTCATACGTATCAGGCCTCGGCGTCCTGCTCTTGCTTGCATGCTGGGGGATGCATACCTGTCTACGTGATCGCACGCGTGAAACGCTCTTCTTTGTTGTTTGGCTCACTGTGGTATTCCTTATGCTTTATAATCCACTCCTTCCGTCGCTTGGAAGAAAATTTGTCGAGGGAATTCAGATACCACTTGCTTTCTTTGCGAGTATCGCTTTCCTTCAACTTTTCCATAAGGGTGTCATGTTGAGGATTTTCGCTCTTTTCTTGGCCTTTCTCTTGATCGCGACGAACGTGGAGATGCTCTATAAGGACATTTTCTACTATTCATCACATGAACGGCCACGAGCAATATCTTCTGATGAAGTATCTGCGATGAAGTGGATCAGGGAAAACACATCGCATAGCGATATTTTTCTCTCGGAGGTATTCATTGGAAATATCATTCCCGCGCTCACCGCTCGCCCTGTATATATGGGGCATAATGATCAGACGCTTAACTTCGAGCTCAAGAATCACATCCTTGGGTACGCTTTTGCCTATGGACACAATGTTCCTCATTTATGGGCAAAATTACTGAACGATGGAGAGATCAGCTACGTGGTAGAAGATAAAGAAGTGCGGTCGCTAGGGGGGCAAATTGGGCTCATAGAAGGCCTTGTGCCAGTATTTATGACTGACTCCATCGTGGTTTATAAGGTCTTCCAACGGGGGTCATTTGCGGGTTCGGATCAGTAGATCCCTTTGAGTGTATTGCGATCAAGTGTAACCGTCTCTATGTCGCAACTCTTTCCTGCGGGGTGTAGTGCCCACTTATTCATACCGTAAGAGTATGGGTCGCGCGCCATGGTCTTTTCTGTTGTTTCAAGGGCGAAGTCTGCGCATAATTCAAACGTCCCTTCATTGACCTTCTTTTGCTCTTCTGGAGTGATGATACGATAGTCGTATGATTCTCCTGTTTCTGGGTCCTTGAGGTTTGCGCAGTATGCGTAGTCGGTGCTTCGCTCGAGCTCATCAAGTGAGATGGGGAGTGCTTTATGGTTTGCGGCATAATTTGATATGCATCCCGCGAGAGTGCTGAGATTCTCTGCGCGTGTATTGTCGAGACCGTGCATACGCTGAGTACTTGGTGCTCCTGTTGTTGTAAATCCGAGAATGATCGCAATAAGGATGAGCACAAGAACGACCCAACCGAATATTTGGAATGTGCTGCGTGAGACATCATTTTTGTACTGCACTTTCCTTCGCTCAAGATAATAAAATCCAAAGACGATTCCCGAGACGACGAGTATCGTGAATGCTTTTAGGGAAAAGCGTGCAGTGAGTTCACCTTGAAGGAAATAGAACACTGCTGTTACGAGGTCTCCAACAATAGTGACCGCTGCGATAAGGAGTACAAGATATGTAAGCCATTTTGTGAGTTTTGACTCGATCTTGGCTTCGTCTTCGCGATAGCGACGAAACCAAAGTCGCATCGTTATTGCGTAGATGGGGAAGGCGATCACGAGCGCAGCAATGGCGTAGTTGATGGCGCTTGCCGAGCTGCTTGCGTATCCGTAGCCCATTGTGAGCGGGTCTGGGAAGTAATGATTGATCACTTGGTAATAGAGTACTGCGAGTGCGGAGACAGTGATCCCAAGCAGAATAAAAGAGAAGAGACTCAGAATGACCTCAACAGTGGAGGCGAGCCTGCCTTTACCACTTAAGACTCGGTCTGGTGCGGGAATACCGCTTTCAACAAGGCCAGCAACAAGCGCAGAGCCGGCGTCTTCTTCCGACCAGCCGACCAAAAGAAGATTTTGCTTTATCTCTTCTGCGCTTTTTCCCGCCCTGAGCTGTGTGGCAACATAAGTTGCGAGATTTGACGTATTCATATCTGTATAGTATAGCACTAAATTTTTTCCCCGCAACGAACCGACAAGGACTCACCTTTGGTCTCTTTTTTGTACTGTGATATAATTCATGTATTAACCATTAGTACAGTACATTTATGAAACCTGTTTCAATTTACACAACAGAAACCTGCGGATACTGCAAAATGGCAAAAGAATATTTCCAAAAAAACAATGTTGAGTACCAAGAATTCGACGTGGGTCGCGATCTTGCGAAACGACAGGAAATGATCGAGAAGAGTGGTCAGATGGGTGTTCCCGTGATCACGGTCGGAGACGACATGATCGTTGGATTCAATAAGCCACGTTTGCAGGAGATGCTTGGTCTCGCTGAATAATAAAAATTATTTGCGTTACGACTGGTAAAGAATTATCATGACAAAGGTCCGCGATATCGTGGACCTTTGTTTTTACCCCCCCCGTAGTTTGGTGGAGAGAACAGTCCGTGCTGAGGTGAGCTCTGACTATTTATTGGGAACCCATGTCTTCATGGGAAGTCAGAGCGTAAGACCTTTTGAGACATTTTCATAAATGACCAAAAGGTATACAGCGCCTGTGGGGCGGAGATAGAGATTCGTTTAAAAGGAATCGAACCGACAATGTGTGCATAAAAGTTTTTGCCCCCGTAGTTCAATGGATAGAACAGCTCCGTCCTAAGGAGTAGATAGAGGTTCGATTCCTCTTAGGGGCACAATATGATAAATCCCACGCAAGGTGGGTTTTATTATGTTGTGCTCCGAGAAGTAAGACGCCTGCGCGTCTTACGTGAGGAATCGAAAGACGGAGGCATCCCGAGGCTTTTGTGAGGGA
>DAIUCR010000017.1:0-22249 GCA_036846065.1 Patescibacteria group bacterium
TGTATGCCATAGATTAAGAGATTCTAGCACATTTCCCCAAAAATTATATAACCCCAAATATCACTCTAGGTGAATCCCTATAAAACATCCCCAAGCACGCACACCGCGTGACCTTCGGGTTTTACTTTGCGATAGATCTTTGCGAACTTCCCCTCCGCATCAATGATGAATGTGCTGCGCTCGATGCCCATGTACTTTTTTCCATACATGCTTTTCTCCACCCACACACCATACGCGATGAGCATTTCTTTTCCTTCATCAGAGAGGAGTGGAAACGTAATGCCCTCTTTTTCGATAAATTTCTTATGGCGCGCAACAGAATCGGCAGAGACACCAAATATCAAAACATCTTTCTTTTGAAATTTCTTTGCAAGCTCGGAGAATTCATGAGCCTCGGTCGTACACCCAGGGGTCAAATCTTTCGGATAAAAATAAAGTACGACACGTTTTCCGCGAAGCACTGAGAGTGTCACCGTACTTCCCTCTGATGAGGATAATGTAAAATCAGGCGCAAATTCACCCTCTTCGATCTTCACCTTTTTTATTGCCATGGTATTAGTCTTTTGCGCGAAGCAATTTCACGAGCGCGTCACCAAATTCTTTCATCACCTTGTCATCCAAGATAGTGATCGTAAATACCGGCTTCTTTAATGTTGCCAATTTTTTCTTTGCTTCTTCAAGGGTCTTCTCATCAACCATGTCGGTCTTTGTAAGAACGATGATCTCATCCTTCTCGCCGAGTTCTTTGTCGAATGTTTCAAGCTCTTTACGGATCGTCTTGTACGCCTCCATAACATCCTCGTTCTCAAGAGAGATGAGATGTGCGATCATTTTGGTGCGCTTGATGTGTCGCAAAAATTTATGACCAAGACCTTTCCCTTCTGATGCTCCCTCAATGAGTCCTGGAATATCTGCAAGGATATATCCATGAAAAGCTCCGAGATTCGGCTCGAGTGTCGTAAATTGATATGCGCCAATCTTCGCACTCGCATTCGTGAGCGCGTTTAAGAGTGATGATTTTCCTGCATTTGGAAATCCCGCAAAACCCACATCAACAAGCAGCTGGAGTTCAATATAAAAATCAGCTTCTTGTGCGGGCTTTCCTGGAGTCGTCTTTGTTGGGGCCTGATTCGTCGAACTTTTAAATCGCTCATTCCCGAGTCCACCGTGACCACCCTTAAGGAGAAGCATCGGTTCGTCTTCCTTGAGTATCTGCACCGTTGCCCCAGTTGTGAGATTCTTCACGATCGAGCCAACGGGAAGTTTGAGCATCAGATCTTCACCATTTCGGCCATGAAGACTATCCTTTTTCCCTGGCTCACCATCTTCTGCACCAAATTTCTTTTCATGGCGGTATTTATAGAGAAGCCCTAAGTCGCGCGAGCCAACAAGATACACATTGCCTCCGCGTCCACCGTCTCCTCCTGAGGGACCCGCAAACTCCTTCCCCTTTTCATGACGAAAACGCTCGACTCCGTCGCCTCCTTTTCCTGATTTGATATGTATTGTGAGTTCGTCGACAAATGCCATAGTGAGGTGAGCTTACGCGTTACGAGCGATTTCCGCAAGCCGGAGAGCCGCGTCACGAGTCTTTGCGACAGCAACATAACGTTTATTATGACAGAAGACACTCCCCGGAACTCCCGTAGCAGCCTCAAGGTTTCCGTCAATAAGTCCCGCCCACGCTTCAGGAAGGTTCTTGCGATTCGCAAAACGATAAACATCCTCACGAACACATTCTACTTCCCAGTAATTGCTTTGATGTTTCGGCTTTACCACATAAAGAGGCTCGGAGTACTGCGGCAACACCTCGTGCCACGGATACTGCCCTTCGATGATGATGATCTGCTTGTCGGGTGACTGTGCGTAGATATCGTGCACGATCTTCATACCCTCAAGCTTGTCCTGCTCCATCTTTATCTCTCGCTCCAAGATGCGCTTCACGAACGCAACCATTTCAATAAAACGGATGTCGTGTATCTCGCCCTCTTTCCATGTTGGACGAAACGCAATAACAATGTACTGCAAGAGGTACGGATGAACTCCAGGAATTGTCGGATTGTATGGTTCGATCCCGTTATCACCAAGGTCAACGGGGTAGCACAACTTCCTTTCGATCGCAGCGGCAACCTCCTTCGAACCCGAAACTGCCTCACCGAACTCTTTCCACACAAGACCGAACGATGAGTACGGAATATTGTTGCGCTCGCCACCCCCACCTTTTTGATGATGATCGAATCGGCCACGCTCTGGATCATATTCCATGCCAACATCGACGAGATAGTCTGCAGTCTTCCAGAGCTCCGGATCACGAGAGCGGATCACTTCATATGGATGTGCACCATTAAAATAAAGTTCAAGTGTTGCAACAGCGAGTAATTCATCGACATGAAATGTTCCACTGTGCGTGATGATACGAATCTTTTTTTCCATATAACGTATTATTTGTAATGTTTATTGAATGAATATTATTCCCCTCCCACTTTTCCATCCCTCCCAAGAAAGAAGCGATTTGCCACTGTAGAGATCGCTGAAACAATGACCGCACCCAAGACCGCCCACCAGAAATTATCAACACTAAAATCATGTACGATCTTTGTTGCCACCCAGAACATGAAACCATTCAACACAAATGTGAATAATCCAAGCGTAAGAAGATTGATCGGAAGAGTTAAAAGAAGGAGTACCGGACGAACGATAGCGTTTAGGATTCCAAGCGTAAGTGCAGCCCAAAGCGCGGTCATGTAATCAGGAACATGAATGCCGGGAAGAAGATTTCCGACAGCAAATATCGAAAGAGCGGTCACGAGCCATTTCACGATCAAAGTAGACATATCCTTAGTCTAACATATTTTCCGCGCATTAAAAAAAGCCCCCCACGTGTGAGGAGCTTTTTAAATGTACCAAAATTGATTGGTACATTGGTAGTATATCACTTCTTGCCTTATTGTGCAAGTAAACAGATCGCATATTCACAGCCAATAACAAAGCCTACTTATTCCTTGCTTATTTAGGAGTCACCACGTTAACAGGGGCACCATTTTTGAATGCCTGAATATTCTCAATAGTCGTGTTCAAGATACGCTCGATAGCCTCCTGTGTATTAAAGGCGACATGAGACGTTACGATAACGTGGGGGTGATGAATAAAATAATGATTCGCAAGAAGTGTGCGGAGCACCTCCTCGTTCGGGTGTGCTGCAACAATAAGTCCAGCGTCATCCTCCATGTGTCCCTCTTCTTCGAGCACATCAAGACCCGCTCCGGCGATGATCCCCTCTTCGAGTCCGCGCACGAGCGCGGCAGTATCAATGAGACCACCACGGGCAGTATTAATGATATATGCACCACGTTTGATCTTTCCAACATTATCCTGATTGATCATGTGATGCGTATGCGGATTATATGGCGCATGAAGAGAGATCACATCAGAACCTGCAAGGAGGTCATCAAAGGAAACATAGCGAAACCCAAGCTGTGCGGCGAGTTCTTCATTCTGATGCACATCAAATGCAATGACGTTCATATCAAAGCCTCGCGCCATCTTGATCATATGCGCGCCAATATGTCCCGTACCCACAACTCCGATCGTGCGACCACGAAGATCAAAACCGCGTAGTCCATCCTGAGAGAATGAACCTGTCGTTTCGATGCGGCGATATGCATCATAGATACGACGAGAAAGTGAGAGCAGGAGTGCCATCGCAAACTCTGCAACCGTATGCTCTCCGTAGGTCGGCACATTTGCAGTCACACCTCCACGACGCACAACTTCTGCAACATCAATATGATCGAAGCCTGTTGAACGCGCAGCAATAAGTCTTGCCTTGGGGAATTTATCAAGAAGCGCACCATCAACCTTTGAATTCACGAATACCGAAAGTACGTCCGCATCAGTGTCCACCGCATCAGGATTATCTACCGTAGAGCCTTTAAAAAAATTAAAGGAATCTTCAGGAAAACGTGACGACACAAATTCTTTCTCCCACTCTTCATTATAAAAATACGCAATACGCATGTTTTGTGTTTTTATTGATCTTATTAGCTACTTATATACACGAACTCCCTAACGCCCCAATCGCTCCTCTTCTTCCGCAACCTCAGAGAGCATTGGAATGATCGAGTCGGGATTGAGTGAGACAGTATCGATACCTTCCTGAATAAGGAAGCGCAAGAATTCAGGGAAGTCAGATGGTGCTTGTCCGCAAATACCGATATATTTACCACGCTCCTTACACTTCTTGATCGCCATAGAGATCAGCGCTTTTACCGCAGGGTCATTCTCATTCGTGATTCCTGCAACGATGCCTGAGTCACGATCACTTCCGACCGTACATTGAGTGAGATCGTTTGAACCGATAGAGAATCCGTCAAAGATATCAAGGAACTCATCTGCGCGGAGAACATTCGATGGGATCTCACACATCACATAGACACTGAGGCCGTCTTCGCCCTTATGAAGTCCGAATTCCGCCATAGTTTCAAGCACCTTACGTCCCTCATCGGGCGTACGACAGAATGGGATCATCACGTGAAGATTCTTTAGTCCATAGGTATTACGTACGCGTTTGATCGCTTCACATTCAAGACGAAAAGCGTCCTTGAACTTTGGATCATAGTAACGAGACGCACCACGCCATCCGAGCATCGGATTTTCCTCAGAAGGTTCATAGGCCTCACCTCCCACTAATGTGCGGTATTCATTCGTCTTAAAATCCGAGAAACGCACAATGACCTGATGAGGATGTGACGCAGCAGCGATCTGCGCGATACCCTCAGAAAGTTTTTGTATATAGAACTCGACCTTGTCGGGATAACCAACGGTCATTGCATCGATCTTTTTCTTTAACTTCGCATCAAGCTTTGCGTAATCAATGAGTGCCTTTGGATGGATGCCGATCTGCGACATGATAATGAATTCCTCACGAGCAAGTCCAACGCCTTTGTGTGGCAAGTGAGCGTACATGAATGCCGCCTCGGGACTTCCGACGTTCATTGCGATCTTTGTCTTTGTTTCAGGAACCTGTGCAAGATCCTCAACACGCTCTTCCCACTCGAGCTTTCCAGGATAGATATACCCAACAGAACCAGATGAGCAATCAACCGTAAGGAGATCGCCCGTCTTTAACTTCGCAAGCTCTTCATCGCCGATACCGATAACCGCAGGAATACCGAGCTCGCGCGACACGATAGCAGCGTGCGATGTGCGACCACCCTTTGCAGTCACGATCGCCGATGCTTTCTTCATGATAGGTTCCCAATCCGGATCAGTGATCTCGGTGATAAGGATCTCACCCTCCTTGAATTCATCAAGTTTTGCGGTCGAAAGAATGATGCGTGCGTTTCCTGACACGATCTTTGCACCAACAGAGATACCATGAGTGATCGACTCGGCATGAGGACCCTTGAGAATATATTCAGTGATGGTAAGTCCCTGTTTCTCTGACTGCACGGTCTCAGGACGAGCCTGCACAATATAAAGATTTCCATCGATACCATCCTTTGCCCATTCGATATCCATCGGCATCAGATGTCCAGCTCGGGCAGAGTAATGCTCTTCAATGATCATTCCCCACTTTGCGAGTGTAATGACCTCATCATCAGTAAGTGCAAAAGTTGATTGGAGCGCCTTCGGTACGGGGACTTCTTTTACGGGAGTTGTTTTTTGTTCCGTGTACACCATCATCATCTTTTTTTCACCAAGCGTCTTCTTTACGATAGAGCGATATCCATCTCGAAGTGTTGGCTTGAAGATCATGAATTCATCTGGAGTAACCTTTCCTTGCACAACCATCTCACCTAGCCCCCACGATGAATTGATCTCCACCACATCACGAAAACCAGTCTCCGTATCAATGGTGAACATCACACCCGAAGAACCCTTATCAGAACGCGCCATCTTCTGCACGCCCACAGAAAGCGCAACATCAAAATGACTGAATCCCTTGTCGACGCGATACGAGATCGCGCGATCATTGAAGAGTGATGCCATCGCCTCACGGGTCTTCTTGATGACCTCTTCAGCAGTGTACACATTAAGATAGGTTTCGTGTTCACCAGCAAATGACGCACCAGGAAGATCTTCAGCAGTCGCAGACGAGCGTACTGCAACGTCGGTATTTTCCACATTATAAGATGAAGAGAGCGCACGATAGGCTGTCGTTATTTCCTCACGTAACTGTGCAGGAAACTCTACCTTCAAGAATGCTTCGCGTATCTTCTTTCCCACGCGTTGCAATTCTTTTATGTTCGACGTATCAAGCCCCTCAAGTTCTTTCTTGATTATCACCTCAAGTCCCGAGAGTGAAACAAAATCACGATATGCTTTCGCGGTGACAATAAAACCGTTCGGGACACGGATCCCCTTATCACGGAGCGTGGTATACATTTCGCCCAACGAGGCGTTCTTTCCTCCGACAAAAGAAACGTCGTCATTACCAACTTGATCAAACCACAGAATTGCTTGCGATCTCTTATCCATAAATTTTCAAATTACTCATGACGCTCGAGGCGTTCGACAGCGCACGCTATTAATATCGATCATCGCCCTTCAAAACCATATAAAAATCCGCAACATTTATTCCTGTACGCCCCGTCATGATCGCCCCGCCGACGATCTTCCAAAAACGGTACGAATCATTTGCCAAAAGGAAATGTTCAGGGGAGATCCCTTTCGCTTGCGCACGTTCCCGGTCACCTGCGTCACCTATCGCACCAGCGGTGTCCGTATTATCCCATCCATCGGAAGCTACCGCAACCAACACCGTATTCGAAGGGATCGTCTCAACGGCACTGAGCACGAATTCTTGGTTTCTCCCCCCTTCGCCGCTTCCATTTATATTCACCGTCGTCTCCCCTCCATAGAGCATACAAGACCTATTCGGAATATTGTCCCCCGCAAGAAGTCTTCCGAGTTCACTCGCAATACCCTGAAGTTTTGTGTCACGAATTTCTGCTTGATACCCGAGTTCTTCCGCTTTATTTTTCATCGCCACAAGCGCGCGCTCATTCGTCACAAGTAAGATATTCATGACGCGTGAAAAATATTTCTCTTCTTTTGGCGTCTCAACAAGTTGGCAATTTGGCAATGAACACTGTGTGAGCACATCGTATGTTGCCAAGATGCGTTCCGCATCCTCTATTGTCGTGTCGTCACGCACTGTTGGCCCTGACGCAACAACACCGATATCGTTACCAGGCACATCAGAGAAAATGAACGAAACCACCGTCGCAGGATATGCAAGTTTTGCTAATTGCCCCCCCTGAATGTCCGAGATATGCTTTCGCACCGTATTTACTTCAGTGATATCCGCACCACGTTTCCAAAGCGCTTCCGTTATCTCGCGAATCGTCTCGCACTCCATGTCATGAGGTAAACACAAAAGCGACGAACCGCCACCGGAAATGACCGTAAGCACAAGGTCTCGTTCGTTCACATCGCGGAGCATCGTCACCACTTCTTTCGTCACCGAGATATTCTGTTCAGAGGGAAATGGATGCGTCCCCACATACGAACGCATACGCTTAAATATTCCACTCTTCACGTCAATGACAACACCATCAGTGATGCGTTCTCCCAAGATGCGCTCGAATACCATCGATGCATCAACTGCACACTTCCCAATGCCGATAAAAAAAACGCGATCGTAATCAGAAAGACAGATGCTTCTATCCTTAAGACAAATGTCCTCTCCACGGACTTCTACCTCGCTTTCGATCACGCGTTCGGTGAGGACTGCTTCATAACCCGCCTCGATAATAGCGAGCGCGTCACGGCGGAGCGGAGTCGTTCCGAGCGCATGCAAGTTCTTTATGATGGGAAGTTCCATATAACACCCATTGTATCAAAATTTAGGTTCAAAAAAAAGAAATACCGCACAAAAGTGCGGTATGTATCACGATCATTCACATGGAAAAATATTCACCCTTCCTCATAATATCTTGTGCTTCAAGAATGATGGCCTGTTCCTCTTCATCTTGCTCACAGAGACGGTACATCGTGTGGCAACATGGGCAGACAAAGCGTATCTCCAAAGACTCCTTTGCTTTCCGCGACAGAACGTGCTCCTTTGATGGGGGGAGGTGCCAAACGGGACGCCGAAGCACCCAAAGGGAGAGCATGGACTCTTTCTTGCACGCAAGACAAGGCAGCTTGGTTGTTCTTAATTCTTCCAAACGCAAGAGGCGTAATGCGGAGATCTTTCTTTCGTGCTCTCTGATGCGTAAGGGAGTTTGCTTAAGTTTGAGTGCAGGCATTATCACAGCTCCTCATCAAGTTGATCTTTTCTGCCGTAAACCTATCACACTACGGAGGAAGTGCAATCGTCCCATTCTTAAGCACAATAAGACCCTCTTTTTTGAGATCAAGAAGTATTTCATCCATCTCTGGGATCTTTTTGCCGATATATTCATGAAGTACCCGAACAGAGATAATTCTTTCTTTCGCAAGTAGCCGCAATACCTTTCCGCGATATGACCTGCGTGAATCAAGAAACTTTGTCTGCGGTTTCTTGTAGACAAAATCGCGAACCTCACCATGCAGCTTCATGAATGGACATTCAGGCGAATGATTGCGTGCAGTGCAAAGTGTTGCTCCGACATCAAGCATTGCGTAATTCCATGCTCTTCCCTCACCTGGCGCGATCAGTGTTGTTGCAAATGTATACAGTTCTTTATCTGAAGGTATCGTCGTCCCAAAAAATATCCGCACAAGAATGCGTCGAATATTCGTATCGATCATCGGAGACTCGCCACGAAAAGCAAATGACATGAGTGCTGCCGCAGTCGAAGGACCAATACCGGGAAGTTTCTTTAACTCCACTTCGTTCTTGGGAAACTTACCACCATGCACCCGCACGACCTCCTTCGCGCACGCATGTAAGTACTTGGCACGGCGGTTATATCCAAGTCCGCTCCATACGCGGAGCACATCTCCAAGTGAAGCCGCTGCGAGTACATCAACAGTCGGAAATACTTTTAAGAACTCAGCGTATTTTGCACGCACACGATCGACCTGTGTCTGCTGCAACATGATCTCAGAGACAAGAATACGATACGGATCATGCGTTCTGCGCCATGGCATTGCTCGGTAATTATCCTTGTGCCACCGGAACAAGATCTTATTAAATTCCTTTTTACGCGCGAGTATCGTCATGTATCGGATTCTCGCACAGAAAAAAACACTCGACAAATGCCGAGTGTTCACTCTCCTTAATTCATCAAACCGGTTTGACGTAATAATGAATTTTCATCTGGTTCACGCCCACGAAACTTCACAAAACTTTCCATCATCGGACGAGAGCTTCCCACTTCAAGTATCTCCGTAAGAAATAGTGCACCGATTCCTGGATTAAAGATATCCCCCGTTTCCACGTACGCTTCATACGCATCCGCCGCAAGTACCTCCGCCCACTTGTAACTGTAATAACCCGCAGAGTATCCTCCCGCGAAGATATGAGAGAAAGTCGTAAGGAATCGATCGTTCGCGTAGACTGGAGTAACACGTACTCGTTTACGGATCTCACTTAAGATGATGTTCGGTTCACGAGATTCTCTCGCGTCATATCTTCCATATAGCTCCATATCAACAAGCGCGAATTCGAGCTGGCGTATGGTTGCCATCGCCGTTTGGAAGTATTTTGCCGAGATCAGTCGATCACAGAGCTCCGTAGGGATTACCGCACCTGTTTCACGATGTGCGGACATCGACTGAAGCATATCCTTATCCCAGCACCAATTCTCCATCACCTGACTCGGTGACTCGACTGCATCCCACTCAACATGCATCATCGCAACACTCGCATACTCCGTCTTTCCAAGCACATGATGCAGGACATGGCCGAATTCATGGAACAATGTCTCGATCTCACTGTGCATCAAATAACCATCACTTCCTTCTTTTGGTTCAGTAAAATTACAATTAAGATACGCAACAGGAAGTTGGATCTGTTCCCCTATTTTCCTTCGCGTAATACAATCATCCATCCATGCTCCGCCACGCTTTTTTTCTCTCGCATAGAGATCAGCGTAAAAGCCGCCGCGTAATTCATTTGTTCGATCGTACACCAAATAAAACTTTACCCCCTCACGCCAAACGGGAATCGTTACGTCTTCAACAACACGCATTCCATAGATCTTCTCGATAAGACCAAAGACTCCCTCAAAAACTTTTGTTGCAGGAAAATATGAACGGAGCTCCTCGTCAGAGACATCGTACTTCGCGATGCGCATTTTTTCGGACGCATACGAAATATCCCAAGGCTCAAGCTTTGAAAGATCGAGGTGTTCTCGTGCAAAGCTTTCAAGTTCCGCATATTCTCTTGATGCACGATCTTTACTTTTCGTCACAAGACGCTCAAGGAATTCAAGAACCGAAGATGCCGATGAAGCCATTTTCTTATCAAGCGATCGTTGCGCGTAATTTTCAAATCCAACAAGCGTTGCCTTCTCATGACAGAGCGCAAGTATTTCCTTAATAAGTGGACCATTATCAAGCGCTGGGTTCGGACCAAGCTCGGAGGCGCGTGTGCTATATACTTCAAAGACCTCCTGCCGCAGATCGCGATCATCTGCGTGAGTAAGAACGGCAATGACCACCGGTTGCTGAAGCGTGAGCACAAACCCCGAAAGACCGAGCGTGGTTGCTTTTGCACGCATCTGCTCCACCGTATCAAGAGGAATCCCCAAAAGATCTTTTACGTCAGTGATGTGTTTCGTCCAAACCTCTTGTGCATCGATAAGGTGATTTTCGAAATCTTCGCGTATTCGCGCAAGCGACGCACTCACCTCCTTGAGTCGAGCTTTCTCCTCGTCTGGTAAGCCAACTCCCGATCTTTCAAACGCATCGATCGTGTCGTCGATGATCTTTTTTTCTGCAGATGGAAGTGTTTCGTATTCTGTGCTCTTCCTGTAGGTCACATACGCATTATAGAGTCCCTCATGTTGTCCAATATCAGACTGATATTCTGAGATAAGCATCGTGCCTTCCTCACACGCAGCACGAAGTGCATCATTTTGCATGACATTATTCAAATGCATTGCGGTGCCCCACATGCGCGATAGATGCTCATCGTACTCCTCTCCCGGAAGCACGAGTGACGCGAAGGTGTGAGTATCCATCTTCGCGAGAATGTTCGCCAGCGTCCGCCCCTCATCAAGAAGTCTTTTTAGTTCCAATATAAGTGTCGCAGAATCAAAACTTCCCCACTCTGGATACGAAAGAGTTGCAAGAATTCCATTTGGTTGTTCGATTGTCCGTGTACTAAATTTCATCATAGATATTTACAAACTAACACCGAACGATGATCCGGTGCAAATACTCATTCAAGAACGATCGGAGTTAGATGATATCACTTGAGTCGCGAGTGATCTTTCGCCCCTTCATGATATCAGGATAGACATCAAGAAGTGCGAAGAAGAATGCAAGTACTATTGGGCCGGAGAGAAAACCGATCGGACCAAAATAAACAAGACCTCCAAGAACTGACATAAGGATGAGGAATGAGTGGACATGCACATCGCGCTTAATGAGAAGAGGTCGAAGAATGTTGTCGATGAGGCCAACAAAGATAAGTGACCAAAGGAGCAGTCCTATCGCAGCGACAGAGTGACCGGATATGAACAGGAACAATACCGCAGGAACAGTCACGATCGTCGTCCCAAAAAGAGGGACAAGCGCAGCGATCGTCGACACGACACCCCACAGCACCGGATTTGGAACACCAAAAAGCATGAGTCCCACACCCACCAAGAGTCCTTGTGCGGCAGCAGTACCGAGCGCCCCCTTTACGACCGACGATACAGCGACCTCAAGTTTCGCAATAATGCTTTCATCGTACGAATCAGCAAGCGGACTCCATTTTACAGCAAACTCCTTTAATTTCTTTCCATCACGAAGGAAAAAGAACATCGCAATGATCACAATGAATGTATCGAGAAGTATCGCAAACACCTGAGAAAAGAAATCATTTAAATGGTCAGCCAACCAACGGAGTCCTCCTTCAATATAACCATAGACATCAGCCTCGATGTGAAATGTTGGAACGATATTCTTTACTAATGCTTCAAAATTATCGATCCAGACGTTTATCACCTGAAGACCCACATTGCTCTCATTGAGCGAAGCATAGACACTCAACATTTCCT
This sequence comes from Patescibacteria group bacterium, assembly GCA_036846065.1. Taxonomy (GTDB): domain Bacteria; phylum Patescibacteriota; class Minisyncoccia; order Phycocordibacterales; family UBA6899; genus MHLP01. Next base: position 12,144 of record DAIUCR010000017.1, read on the forward strand.
CAAACATGAGAAATCCAATGATCGAGAGCGGGACAATGAACATCACCAGAATAAATGCGACAGTCGCGAGAGATGCTAAAGAACGATTACCACGAAACAACCGCAGGAGACGCTCAAAAGTTGGGATGAACACGATTGAAAGGACTCCCGCAAGAAAGATCGCCGTACCATATGGACTAAGTATCATGAGGGTCAAAAATCCGGCAATACCAAAGAGTACCCAAAAAAATACCAATTCGCCGAGATGCGGTTTTTGCATATGATCGTATTATATCCTAATTTTGTTGCGTAATGAACATGGTCTACTCTTTTTCTTCCTCGTGTGAGGCGAGTTTTAATTTCCTTATATACACGAACAAAAGCGCGGTCACCACAACAACAAGCACGACGAGTACAATATTAAGCAGTTGCGGACGAGTCTCAGTGAAAGGCTGTGTGGGTGGAGGAGGAACAACATAGGAGGTATTTAAGGATTCTTTACCAAACGACACCGATGCAATATTCTCCGTTTCAATATATTGGAAGAATCGCGCAATATCATATCTTGGCGCAGCAACATTCGGATTTCCATAATACAATACATAGGTCTGCTCGGGGCTCACTTCAAACACAAGTGCACGCACAACACCAAAGAGTCGGAGTGAGGACTCAAGCGGCAATGGTGCGTTATCCAGATTAAATACAACGGCGCGAACATAGCGCACATTCGACTCGGGGTATTCCAGAGCAAGCTGCGAACCAGTAAATAGTGCAGTGCGGAGCTGTGACACATACCCCTCGCCGAGCATTCTCCAACTGACTCCATCATCGCTTCCATGTATAACAACGCGACGATCAAAATTCAGATCCTGATGCCCACTCTCAAGAGAGAGGAGTAATCGATGCGTCGGGATTCCTGTCGCCCCAAGATCTGCAACGATCTCGGTTGTTTTTTGTTTAAGATTCTGACTCACTGCTGCAGGAAGAGAACGAGACTCTTCTCTTGCGACCGTCTTTGCAAATGAGTGCACATTGGCCCCCGTCACATGGAACTGCTCACCGAGCCCCATATGTACAACGACACGAACATAGCGCGAGGTGCTTTTCGGATAAACCACCTCACCACTGCCTGCACTAAATCGAGCGCGAGTATCAGCGAAATTATAGATGTATCCGGAGCTGGTCAAATTGCGCCACTTTGGACTTTCATGAGCAAGGAGCTCTGACGATGCATACACGGAAACCTGTCGCTTGAAGTTCTGTGACGAAGAAATGATGTTGAGGCGATCATGCACCAAACCCTCACTTCCAAGATCAAGAATAAACATGACTTCCCCATTCTGTTCTGAGAGATCAAGCAATGTCGATGGATAATATGCATTTCGCACTGAAGAGTCGAGGGAAACAAGTTGATAGGCTATCTCTTGCCCCGCACCCGACATGATACGCAGGTCACTAAGTTTTCCGTTTGCACTCCCCTTGTACACTTCATCATCAAGGACCGCTCGAACATATCCCGACAGCGAAGGAGGAACAATGATGGGCTTTGCGAGCGTCCATTCTGAAGGATTGAATGCAGCAAAAGAGAAGGTTGCACTACTCGCAAAAAGAGCGAGAAATAGTAAGACTTTTAAGGAATTAATCATAGATGATCTCTTTGATACGATGCTTATATTTTGCATACAAGAATGATCCAGAAACCGCGATCAGACCAAACACGATGAATGAGATGATCCGATATATCTGACCCATGTCGTACACATCAATAAATACCTTAATAGCCGTTACGAAGAAGAACGCGAGACCAAACAGGCGCACCGCACGGACGCGACGCATGAATCCAATAACGAGAAGTAGAGTCGCGTAGAATGCCCAGAAAATAGTGATCGCAGTATCTTTCGAACTTCGCAGTGCTTTTACGCGCTCACTCGTTGCATTCACTTGAATGTAATCCTCTGCACCATACATCCCGTATGAATTACCCACATAAAGGGCACGCTCCTGCGAAAGAACTTGATCAGCGCGATAGAGCATCTCTATTTTTCGATCATATTTGAATGAGATCTCGGAAGTGAACGAAGCAATGGTAAGGAGATTTGCGACGACAACAATGACTGCTGCGGTCTTTTTCCAATCCGGATTCATTCCCTCAAACTTGCGATATATTCCAAGAAAACCATATGCAACAAACAACAGACAAAGCATTAAGAAGAATCCGAGATTTACAAATGCAGCCGGAATAGTGAATTGCTGTACTCCACCGACAGAAAGCATCTTTCCAGCACGAATATCATTGATATCTCCAAGAAGAAGCATTGTCCCGAACATCACGAAGAGCCAACCAAACACCTCAGTCATCCGCGAGCGGTAATAAAGTCCGATCGCAAGAACCGCGGCGCCCTCAATGAACCATGGCAATGCCTCCCATGTATGGAATTTTGGCTTCAGTTCGACAGTGAAGATCATCGCGGTAAATAAATTCGCAAGGAAAAGCGTCAACAACATCGATTGACGCGACTCCTTTGTGTCGTCCTTGAATCGCACATAAAGCCATGAGATCGCATACAACACAGCAACAAGTGTGGTCATCAAGAAGAATCCCGTATTCCAAAATGGAGTGAGTGCTTCGCCCGCAGCATGGATCTCACCCACATCATTAAAGACGCCTGCTGTGCCCAACATAAGCACGATCCAGCCGAATACTTGAATTACTCGCTCGCGAATAAAGAGACTAATGGCAATAAGTACGAGCGCCTCAATGAGCCAAGAGAGCGATACCGTATAACCATCAAGCTGGAGTGGTATCGCGATCGTAAGAAACACCACGGCGATACCCGGCAACATGAGGTTCATCGTACGATCACCCTTATTGCTCGAGTATGAAAGATAACCGACCGCGAGATACACGAGTGCGAGTAAGAGCGCAAAGAATCCCAAAAATGCATCGTACTCGGGTTTTAATATTCCATAACATACGCCAAAATATCCCGCGGCATTTGCAAGGAGGAGGAGTTGATCCATCGGAGTCGACACTTCTTTTCGAGCGAAATGATGCATAACTGAGGTCGCAAGAAAGAGTAGGAAGAAGATGGTTAAGAAAAAGAAAGTCATCTCGAGACGCTCAGGACGATAGAATGAAGACATCCAACCCCCGAAAAGTGTGATCGTTCCAAGAAATGTCAGGTAGTTTAGTTTTGTCCACTTCTTGAACCACGCAACACCAAGCACTCCAAGATTAAGAATGATCATATAGAGTGAGAGCTGCACGAGGTTATCGACTCCGGTACGCAACATGATCGGAGTAAGAAAACCACCAAACACACCTATCGCGGCAATATTTATCGTGCCTCCGGAGACAGCAAGAACGAGTGCGAGTGCGGTCACGAGGGCCATAAGGGAAAATGCAACGCCCTGTGAGATGAGCTGATAGAACGCAAACGAGGCGTACATCGAAAGGTAGAGTACGCCAATACCGCCTCCGAGCCAGAGATCGGCATACGCACCATAGCGTGAGCGGAATCGATGCCCAACACCGATCATTCCGATACCCGCAAGGACTCCCATCATGACGCGTCCCATTGGACCGATCCAATCGTTATCAAAGGCATACTTCAAGAAGAACGCGACGCCAAAAAGAAGGGCGACGATACCGATACGCCCAAGCCAGCGCGCCCCCTTTTCTTCACTACTTTCAGTTGGGACAGGAGCGGACTCACTCACGAGTGGCTTTTGACCATGAGTAGGACTTGGCGCAGGGCTCGGAGCAACAGATGGGGTAACTCTCGCATGATGATCACTGAGTGCTTCCGCACTAAGTTCCTTCACAAATGCCTCACCATCAGATGCACGGACGCTTTGTCTTACGGTACTAACTCCTCGCGCTTCCGCATCTTCAAGTGCACGAATGCGCGCACTTAGTCCCGAAATCTTCATGAACAAATAAATAAACCCCGCAAGAATTAATAGATATGCCATATCCCACCATTATAGAGTGTTGCGCGCATCCTGGGAATATAGTGAGAGGTCTAATGTAAAGTAACCACCTTGTTTCCACGTAAGTGATTAATGAAATAAAGTCCTGAAATAATAATGATCACTGACGCAAGAATGAGTGGTGCCTGTGGCTCAAACACTGCCGCCATGACACCCGAAATAAGCGGAGGAAGTGTTGTTGCGAGTGCACTTAGACTCCCATTAATACCAAGTATCTCACCCTGAACCTCGGGACCAACAGAACGAGAGATCAGTGCGGTCATGTTTGCCTGCGTGAGCCCCATCGCTATTGCAAAGAATGGCACGATAAAATAGAGCCATGAGGACTGGGGAGCGATAACAATGATAGAGATCGCAATACCAACAATAATGATACTGTTTTGCAAGATACGCACCTCACTAAAGCGCGGCGCCATGAATCGTGTCACGACGGCTTGAGTAAAGACTATCCATAGTCCAACGTATGCAAAATAATTTCCTATCGTCCCCTCAGTGAACCCAAAGCGATGAAGGAGAAATACGGTCGAGAATGTCATATAGAACGAAAAGCCCATCTGGAAAAGAAAGTTCGTAATAAAGAGTGGGCGCACAGATTTCAGATTGAGTGCACGGACAATATTCTTGACCGACCTTCCCCATTCGATAGTGCTCTCCTTTGTATGTGTGTGAGTTTCATTAAAGAAGAACAAAATAAGAAGTACGTTTACAAGTGAGAGTGCTGCGGCGAACCAAAATGGGGTCGTCGCACCAAACCACGACACAACGTTTGGATCAGCGAGCTTTCCTCCAAGGAATGGACCCACAACAAACCCCACGCCAAAAGCGGCGCCAAGGAGACCGAAATTCTTTGCACGGTTTGCTGGAGTAGTAATATCTGCGATCGCTGCCTGCGCGACGACGATATTCCCAGCAGAGATTCCCGAGAACAGTCTCGCAAATAATAAGAGTGGGATCGAAAGAAATAAGACCCCGAGCGCAAACAGCATATGCCCGAGAGCGGTGCCAATAATTGAGACAACGAGCAATTTCTTTCTTCCCAATTTATCGGAAAATTGTCCAATGATCGGTGATGCAAAAAATTGCCCAATAGAAAAGAGTGCGAAAGTAAACCCCAGAAGGACGTATCCCCATTCAACTGATGTGTTATGGGGAAGAATATAGTGCACTGAACCTGAGTCAGTAAAAAGTATCGGTATGATCGGTATCAAAATACCGATTCCGAGCATATCGAGAAAGATGGTAAAAAATAATGGAATAAGTGGACTTTGTTTCATTGCAGTGGTCATGTGTGGAAAAATGATTGATGTGCCTAATTTACTCCTCCATCTTGCTCATGATACATATATGAACGTTCGTTATAATCATTCGCGTCGTAAAGCATCACACCGTCTTCATGCCATAGTCCGAACGCTGAGATCCCCACATCAAGTGCGAGTCGACTGCACACCGTACAAAACGGCTTACCAGAAGGACGGATATTCCCCTCGTCACTCAGGCGCACATAATACAATGTCGCACCACGAACTTTCTCTGCGTCATTCTTCAGGGCATCAATGATCGCTCTCCATTCTGCATGCACGCAGCACGTCAGGTCATACTTCGGCTTCTTGGTACGATCATAATTTTTACTGAGACACTTTCGCACCGAGACATCATCAGTCGGTGGTGCATTATATCCTGACCCGATCATCACTCCATCACTTGCCACGATGACCGCACCACATTTTGCACGAAGACAGAGTGCGCCTAAGGCGACCCTCCCCGCTTCCTTAAACCACTCTTCATGCTCATTCATATGTAAAGCGTAACACAAATTAGAGAGCTTTTTCTTCAATGAGTCGAAATCGTGGAACGGATATCCCCTCAACTACAACATCTTCAATAAACATATGGAATGGACGCACCCAAAGAGCGCACTCGCCATAGAGTGCACGATACACCACGAGTGGTTCGAGTGTTTCGCTGTGACGCGCCATTTCGATCACCTCATAGCGACCTCCTTTGTAGTGTTCATATATTCCGAGCGGAATATTAGGAATCTTGTCCATGACACTTCTTGTATTTCTTTCCTGAACCACAGAAACAGGGGTCATTGCGTCCGATCTTCTCTCCCTCCTCGTTCTTTGGAGTAGTTGACGTGTGCACATGCGCGGGCGTCTCACTTCCTGTATTCGCGCCACCTGCAAGGGTCATACTTTTTTCAACCTGCTTCAATTCTGCTTCCGCCTGAACGAATGCGTCAACTTGAATGCGTGGGATCATGGACAGTATCTGAGACTGAATTCCCTCTTCCATTTCCTTATAGAGTCGAAGTCCTTCGCGCTTATACTCCACAAGTGGATCGCGTTGTCCATACGCACGAAGATTGACCGACGAGCGTGCGTAATCCATGAGCTCAAGATGATCAACCCAGAACATATCATTTGTCTGAAGTGCTAAACGGCGCACAACATCATAGAATGCCGCCTCACCAATGGCGTTGATCTTCTCATCTCGAGCAGCACGAATATCCTCAGTCTCACTAGCTCCATCCTCCACCTCCTCTCCCCACTCCTCCGAAGGAACAGCGATCGAAGCGTCAAGAAGATGATCGAAGTATTCCTTTACCTCAGCTTCGGTGCCCACAAGCAATTTCCTGCGACGTGCATACATCGTCTTGCGATGCAAACTAATAACGTTATCGTACTGGAGCACATGTTTGCGCGCGTCAAAATTGAATCCTTCGATCTTTGTCTGAGCGGTCTCAAGAGCCTTCGTGATCATTCTATTCTCAATAGGCTCGTCTTCAGGAATACCGAAGCGACCCATCATTGTCTTGATAGCATCAGAAGCAAAGATGCGCATAAGCGAGTCTTCGAGTGATACGAAAAATTGTGTCTCACCAGGATCGCCCTGACGACCGGCGCGACCACGGAGCTGGTTATCAATACGGCGCGCATCGTGACGTTCCGTACCAATGACCAAGAGTCCACCCGCAGCTTTCACTGCTTCGTACTCTTCTTCAGTCGCAGGGTTTCCTCCGAGCTTGATGTCGACACCACGACCTGCCATGTTTGTTGCGATGACCACCGAACCCAATCGTCCCGCCTGTGCGATGATCTCTCCTTCGCGTTCATGATTCTTTGCATTCAGTACTTCATGCGGAATACCTTCACGAGTAAGAAAAGCAGAGAGTAATTCGTTGCGCTCGATAGAGACCGTACCAATAAGCACTGGTTGACCTTTTGCATGCGCTTCTTTGACACGGCGCGCAACGGCAGTGAACTTTCCTTTCTCTGTTTGAAAGATAAGATCATTCAAATCAATACGTGCCGATGGGCGATTCGAGGGAACGGGAATGACATCGAGCCCATAGATCTTCAAGAACTCCTCAGAAGACGTTTCGGCGGTTCCTGTCATACCCGCTAACTTATCGTAGAGTTTGAAGTAGTTCTGGAACGTGATGGATGCCATGGTGCGAGACTCCTGTTGCACCTTCACACCCTCCTTCGCCTCGATCGCCTGATGAAGCCCTTCGGACCAACGACGACCCGGCTGAAGTCTTCCAGTGAATTCATCAACAATGACAACCTCTCCCTCGCGCACCACGTACTCGCGATCCTTCACAAAAAGCGCCTTTGCGCGCACTGCGGTCTCCAAATGGTGTACGTACTTAATACCTTTCTCAGTATAGATATTTTCAATGCCGAGCAATTTCTCCGCCTTTGTAATACCTGCATCGGTGATCTGTGTTGCCTTGAGCTTTTCGTCTATGGTGTAGTCATCTCCCTCACTTAGTTTTGCAGCGATTGCCGCAAACGTACCGTAGAGACTCTCTGACTCCTGTGCAGGGGCAGAAATGATAAGCGGCGTACGCGCTTCGTCGATCAAAATGGAGTCGATCTCGTCGACGATCGCAAAGTTGTATTCGCGCTGACGAATATCTTTTGCATCATAGACGATATTGTCACGAAGATAATCGAAACCAAATTCATTATTCGTTCCATAGGTGATGTCTGCGCGATAGGATTCTTGTCTTGTTGAGGGACGAAGGAACTCATAGAAGACACGGAAAGACCCCGTCTCATCACGCGCTTCGTCAGAGAGAAGATGTCCCGCATCATAGAGGTATGATGAATCATGATTAATGACTCCGACAGAGAGACCGAGAAATGTGTACACTTGACCCATCCACACCGCGTCACGACGAGAAAGATAATCATTGACCGTAACCACGTGCACACCTTTTCCAGTGAGTGCATTCAAATATGTTGGAAGTGTTGCGACTAGCGTCTTTCCTTCTCCCGTACGCATTTCAGGAATAGCACCTTGATGCATGATGATACCACCCATAAGCTGGACATCGTAATGACGCTGACCAAGAGTACGACGTGCGCCCTCACGCACAACAGCAAATGCCTCAGGCAAGAGATCGTCAACGGTTTCACCACCTTCTTGTATGCGCTTTTTAAACTCCTCGGTCTTTCCCGCAAGCTCCGCGTCGCTCAAATTGACATAGTCTTGCTCAAGCGTATTGATATGCGCCACTATTGGCTCCAGTCTTTTAATGGCTTTTTCCCCCTCATCCTTAAATAGCTTTGTGAAAAATTTCATGATGTTTTTCTCCAACTGTCAATTATCTGTTCTGGTCAGTATGAAGTCCATCTACTATAACCCGATTAATCGAAAAACAAAAACTCCCCTGAGGGGAGTTCTTGTTGTGTGAGAGAAAAAGAATTTATGCCTTCTTTTTCTTTGCTGCTGCCTTCTTCTTTGGAGCTGCCTTCTTAACAGCCTTCTTTGCTACCTTCTTCTTTGGAGCTGCCTTTTTGACTACTTTCTTTGCAGCCTTTTTCTTTGTTGCCATAAAATTTAAGAAGTTACTTACTTATAAAAATATGCTTCGACCATTAAGCATCTATTTGGATGCGAGTGTTCTTGAAAAATTTTTTTTCATTGCCAGCAATGAACACTCCTACATACTATTATCTCTCTCTATTCACACACACTCAATACATTTTACAAAAAAGATGTGGATAACTTTTATTCTTGCATGTGCAAGATTATGTAACGACGAACACCACCTCTGGTTCAAGTGTGATATGTATCTTTTCAAACGATGCATCACTGATCTTTTTTACAAATTTTTTTACCTGCGCACTCGTTGCATCATCATAGTTCACGACAACAAGTGCTTGCGCACTCCATGTCCCCACACTGCCTTCACGCACACCCTTCATTTCCAAAACATGATCGATGATCCACGCCGCAGAGAGTTTCGTCTTCCCATTCTCTGCGTCGTAATGCGGTGCATCAGGGTATTGAGCAAGGAATTTTTCACCAACACCCTTGCTTACGATAGGGTTCTTGAAAAATGAGCCCGCAGTACCACATTGCGACAAGTCGGGAAATTTCTTGGCGCGAATAGCCATTACCGCTTGGCGCATCTCTTGAAGCGATAGTGTTACAACCCCATTTTCTTCTATATATAGAGCGATATCCTTGTATGCCTGCTTGGGCACATATTCCTTTTCGAGTCGAAACTGAACTTGAGTAACAACGAGATCTTGGTTTGTCTTGAAGACGCTCTCACGGTAACCGAATACACATTCTTCATTCGTAAGTATTTTGAGAATATTATTCTTTGCATCATACGCCTCAACCATAGTGATGAGTTCACGAGCTTCCACGCCATATGCGCCGATGTTCTGGACTGCTGATGCACCCACGGTACCAGGAATACTCGAGAGGTTTTCTATTCCGGAATAATTTTTTGCTACAGCGGTTGCGACAAGATCATCCCAACTCTCCCCTGCGCCAACTGTTGCGACAACATGATCACCCTCTTCCTTCCACTCTATACCCACGATCGCCATATGTATCACAAGACCAGAGAAACCCTCATCATCGACGAGTATATTTGAACCACCTCCAAGAATGAAGAAAGGAAGATCTTTTGCGTGTGCGAACGCAATCGCCTCTTTCAGTTCGTCGACTGAACTTGCTTCAACAAAAAATCGCGCGTCGCCACCGATCTTAAATGTCGTGTATTCCCGAAGTGAAACATGTTCGCGTATATTCATAACGCTATTGTACCCGCAAAGCATATAACAAAAAACCCACGAGCGAGTCGTGGGTTTTGAGACAGTTTGTGG
>DAIUCR010000018.1:0-3073 GCA_036846065.1 Patescibacteria group bacterium
GCCTCCGTGGGGAATTTGTGGTCATTGTGGAGGGGGTATAGGTAGAGATGTGTTTTTGTTCTTCAGATTTTACGCTATAATACTCACATTATGCTTCGAAAAATACTTATTGGCCTCGGACTCTTGGTAACGATCCTTCCGTACCTTGGTTTTCCTGCGGCCGTCGATACGGTGGTCTCAACTGCGGCGGGACTTATGATCATTTTCCTTTTGACATTTGGTCGTAAAGTAAGACCACATCATGAAGTGTCAGAAAATGTCACAGAGGCACCGCATCGTCTTCATGTCGAGCGCCTTGAAGTTGACGATGCGCCACAGATGCACATCGAAAAGCAGATTACTGTCGACACAGAAGAGATCGAGGAGTCTCCCGACACGGAAACAACGATAGAAAAGAAAACGACGGTTACTCGCAAAAGACGACGCGCGGTTGATGCGAATACATCCTTCATCCCTCCGGGGGAATAGTTCATGCACTTCATGACGAACCTTCTGCGCCTGCGCTTCATCATCCCTGCTATCGTGAGTAGTGTGTTCGTTGTCGGAGCTGTATCCCTTTCTCCGGAAATGAAATATGACTCAGGGACATCTACCTCAACCTCATCAATGAAACTCCTTGCTCAGGGAAAGAATAGTCCAGGAACAAAACTCGAGACGATCGGTGCACCGAGAGATTCAGGAGTCCCCGAGGTTGTCGTGACACACATCGCAACTCCTTCGGTGGTGAAAGCCGTATATATGACGAGTTGTATCGCAAGTGGGAAAAAGCTCCGCGCCCCGCTCGTAAAGTTACTTGATGACACTGAATTAAATGCGATCGTGATCGATATCAAAGACTATACGGGAACGATCTCTTTTGAGACCAATGATCCGCGCTTCGTACTCAATACAAAAGGGTGCCATGTTCCTGACATGAAGGAATTCATTGCATTACTTCATGAGAAGAATGTTTATGTCATTGGGCGTGTGACTGTTTTTCAAGATCAGGTATTCTCGAAATCTCATCCTGACGCAGCGGTAAAAAGGAAGAGTGACGGCCTCTCGTGGAAGGATAAGAAAGGTCTTATGTTCATCGATCCGGGAGCAACAGAGTATTGGGATCATATGGTTGACCTTGGAAAAGTGTCCTACGCGATCGGTTTCGATGAGATCAATTTTGACTATATTCGTTATCCATCCGACGGAGATATGGCGAACGCCGCATTCACTCGCTCGGGTGATCTGACGAAGTCCGCAATGATGACAAAATTCTATGCGTACCTTGGTGGGCACATGCGTGATGCGCACATTCCTTCATCTGCTGATCTTTTTGGTATGACAACATCCAATACTGACGATCTTGGTATTGGGCAGATACTCGAAAGCGCACTCCTTCATTTTGATTATGTTGCACCGATGGTTTACCCGTCGCATTATCCTCCGAATTTCAACGGATGGAAAAATCCAAACCTTGTCCCGTATGAGATCATCAAATTTGCAATGTCTCGTGGAGTGGAACGCGCGAATGCACTTGAAGCAAAAGAAGCAGGTTTTGTTGCATCGACCTCAACTCCAAAATTCGCCGCAACAGGAAAGTATGCACATCGTCTTCGTGCATGGATACAAGATTTTGATTACGGAAAAGAGTATACCGAAGCTGATGTGCGTGCACAAAAGAAAGGCGTGTACGATGCAGGGCTCACTTCATGGATGACGTGGGATCCATCCAATAAATACACACCGAGCGCATACGATCGGGAGTAGTGAATTTTTATACGAGAATATCTTTTGCGCATTGATGGCAGGGCGTACTATAATGGTATGAGTATATGGCAATTCCTGGAAATACACCTGACAAGATAACTTATTTCGCGGAAACGGATTATCGTTCCAAGCGAATTAAATTTGGCATCCGCGATGATGACCGTGCGCGGCATATGTACGTCATCGGAAAGACGGGCATGGGAAAATCGACCTTGCTTGAAAATCTCGCAATTCAAGATATCCAGAATGGGGAGGGGATGTGTTTTATCGATCCGCACGGTGGCACCGCGGAGACTCTTCTTTCGTATGTTCCCGAGCATCGCATGAAGGATGTGATCTATTTCGCGCCGTTCGATCAGGAGTATCCCGTTGGACTGAATGTTATGGAAGACCTTGGTCGCGACAAGCGCCCACTCGTCACATCGGGGCTTATTGGTGCATTCAAAAAAGTTTGGGTTGATGCATGGAGTGCGCGCATGGAATACATTTTGAGTAATGCACTTTTGGCGCTGATGGAATATCCTGGCGCAACACTTCTTGGCGTTAATCGCATGTTTGCAGATAAGAATTATCGCAATCTCGTTGTGGCAAATGTGACCGACCCGTCCGTGAAGGCATTTTGGGTTGATGAGTTTGCAAAATATTCCGATAAATTCGCGACCGAAGCAACTGCAGCGATCCAGAATAAGATAGGCCAATTCGCGGCAAACCCACTCATCCGTAATATGGTGGGGCAACCAAAATCAACATTCGACATCCGCAAGGTGATGGATGAGCGAAAGATATTCATCGTGAATCTTTCAAAGGGTCGCATGGGTGAGGGAAATGCCAATCTTGTCGGTTCGATGCTCATCACGAAAATGTATCTTGCGGCAATGAGTCGCGCAGAGGTAAGTCCTGATGAGATGCGCGAGCTCCCCCCGTTCTATTTGTATGTCGACGAGTTTCAGTCATTTGCAAATGAATCATTTGCTGACATTCTCTCTGAGGCGCGTAAATATAAACTAGCGCTTACGGTTGCGCATCAATATATTGAACAGATGTCTGATGAGGTGCGTGCAGCGGTATTTGGTAACGTTGGCACAATGATCTCATTTCGCGTTGGTTCATACGACGCTGAAGTGCTCGAGAAAGAATTTGCCCCCGCTTTCACTTCGGAAGATATGGTGAATCTTGGGTTTGCGCAAATATATCTGAAACTTATGATCAATGGAGTTGGTTCGGCTCCATTTTCTGCGACAACGCTCCCTCGACCAAAACTTCCTCCTCATGTGTTTACTAACGAGGTTATTGCCGCATCGCGCGCGCAGTTCGCTCGTCCGCGTAAAGA
>DAIUCR010000018.1:3173-5189 GCA_036846065.1 Patescibacteria group bacterium
GTGAATACAAAGCCTTATGTGCGACCAAATGAGAAAGTTCAAACAAGCGTCATGCCTCAGGTGAATTTGTCAGTTCTCAAATCTCAACCAAAAAAAGATAAGGGGCCATCAGAAGCAAATCTTTCAAGCCTCCGTGCTGTTCTTGATGCGGCGCTTGCAAAAGAGAAAGTTGCAAAGGAAGTAAAGACTCCCACCACTATTTCTTCTCAAGATGAACATTCTGTGCAGTCTCTTCAGAAAGAAGAGAAAAAAGAAACAGTGACCCTAAACGAGTCTCCAAAGACTGCACCCACCCCTCCTCCGACTCCACCCGTTTCTTTACTGGGAGATACAAAAGAGGCGACACCGCTTAAGGAAGTTCCTGAGGAGGTCTTGCGTAGTGTGCTCGCTGATTAGTGTCACGCAATCATTGTTTGACAATGTACAAAATAATCTCTAATGTCATATTTAGAGAAGTTTTTTGATTCAACAGAGGAGATACATCATGGCTGACAAAAGTCTGTATTGCTCATTTTGCTCAAAGAGCCAACATGAGGTGCGAAAACTTATCGCGGGACCGAATGTGTATATCTGCGATGAGTGTGTCGATCTGTGCAATGACATCATTGCCGCAGATAAGCAGAGTGAGCGCAAGGGTACTCGTGGTGAAAAAACAATGACACCGCAGAATATTGTCGAGCAACACCTTGATCCGTATGTCATTGGTCAGGCGAGTGCGAAACAAGTCCTCTCGGTCGCGGTCTACAATCACTATAAGCGGTTGCGGCATGAGCCTAAGGAGGGTGGCACGGAGTTGGCGAAATCCAATATCTTGCTCATTGGTCCGACCGGCTCAGGAAAGACACTCCTCGCGCAAACGATCGCTCGCATGCTGAATGTTCCCTTTGCTATTGCTGATGCGACGACGCTCACTGAAGCAGGTTATGTCGGTGAGGATGTTGAAAGCATTATCCTTAAATTGCTCCAGAATTGCGATTACGATGTGGCGAAAGCTGAACGTGGAATCGTCTATATCGATGAGATCGACAAAATTTCACGCAAGTCGGGCGCCTCTACGGTTACTCGTGATGTTTCCGGTGAGGGTGTGCAGAATGCGCTTCTTAAGATCGTCGAAGGGACGCTCGTGACCATCCCACCGAAAGGAGGGAAGAAGATGGGCGAATCGTTCGAGGTGAATACGTCGAATATTCTGTTCATCTGCGGTGGTGCATTTGCGAGCTTGGGGAAAGTCATCCAGAATCGCGTCGAAAAAAGCGGTATTGGTTTTGGCGCGACAGTGCATAGCAAGACTGACTCACAGGATGCCGGTAAATTCTTGAATGAGGTGACACAGGAGGATCTAATAAATTTCGGCATCATTCCTGAATTAGTCGGACGACTTCCCGTCATTGCAGTATTAAATGAGCTGGACGAGAAAGCGTTGATACAGATCTTGACTGAACCCAAGAATGCCCTGGTGAAGCAATTCCAAACACTTTTCGAGATGGAGGATGTGAAGTTGGACATCACTTCCGATGCACTCGAGGCTTGGGCAAAAAAGGCGATTTCCTCAAAAACTGGTGCTCGTGGTTTGCGCACCGTGCTTGAGCGAACGCTTCTTGGTATTCAATACACTCTTCCGACGTTGAATGAGGATGGCACGATCGAAAGTGTCACCATTAATAAAGATGTCGTGTTGGGCACTATTCCGCCCATTATCACACACAAACAAAACGAGATTCATAACTCGTGACGTCATAGGCGTGTCTTCGGACACGCCTTTCTTTTTCATGCACTTGCAGATGCTCTATATTTCGGTAATATTCGAAGAATGAAATCGTTCCGGATCTTCCTTGTCGCCCTCCTTTGGCTTTTTACTTTTACTACTGCATATGCGAATGTGCGAATAAATGAAGTTGCGTGGATGGGTACGTCTGTCTCGGGAACAAATGAGTGGATCGAACTCTCAAATGAAGGAGATGTGTCGGTCGATCTCTCTGGGTGGAGCATTGTCGCACTCGACGGTTCTCCGTCGAT
>DAIUCR010000018.1:5289-16070 GCA_036846065.1 Patescibacteria group bacterium
GATACGTCTTCCAAATGCGATCACCGGATTAACAGAATTCACTTCAGGTCTTGAGCTTATGGATCAAGACGAGAACATCATTGCAACGACACCCACTGTTCCACCGTCTCGCCCTTCGATCGTTCCTTTTTCAAACTTAAAACAATCCACCACAAAGGCAGTGCTTTCGGCGGGGATAGCGAAATCTTCTATTGAAGAGTCTGGTCCTTTGGTGGGGGATAATTCTGCCTCAGCAGTACTTTGGCAGGGTGGTGCCGAGAAGAATGGCGCCACTCGTTTCGGTATTGATGAAATGACGTCAAATAATATGAAGTGGATATTCCTTATGCTCTTTATTGCGCTTATTATATTTGCGGGCTTCCTTGTGAGTCGTAGTGGTGAGGAGAATTCAATTGCAAGTGAGTATGCGATCATTGAGGATATCATTGAAAGCAAGGAGAGTCTTGATAAATAATCTCAACAGACCGCAACCTTTTGTTTTGATATTGGTTATACTATAGTAACGCTATGGAAAACTCTCCACAGAAAAAGACCATACTCGTTACCGGTGGTGCGGGGTTCATTGGATTGCATCTCATTGAACGATTATTAAAAGACGGCCATCGTGTCATTTCACTCGATAATTATTTTACGGGCACAAAAGAAAATCATATTGCGGGAGCCGAGTATCGCGAGGGGCATACGAAAGACATCGCAAAACATATTTCTGAGACGCCGGACATCATCTATCATCTTGGTGAATACTCTCGCGTCGCAAAGAGTTTTGATGAGCCGGGAGTTGTCTTTGATCTTAATATGGTCGGAACATTTGCGGTGCTCGAGTTTTGGCGAAAGCATCAGTGTAAATTGGTCTATGCGGGCTCATCGACAAAGCACGCCGAAGTACGCGAAGATGGCGTGCTGGGAAGAAATCTTTCTCCGTACACTTGGGCCAAGGCGGCAAATTCAGACCTTGTTGTGAATTACGCTCGTTGGTACAGTCTTTCATACGCGATCACTTATTTTTATAATGTGTATGGTCCTCGTGAGCGCGGAGAAGGAGAGCGTGGAACATTCATCGAAATATGCAAAGAACGATATTTAAAAGGTGAGCCACACAAGATAGCGTCACCCGGAACACAGACGCGCGCGTTTACGCATGTGGAAGATACGGTGAGTGGAATTATCGCTGCGGGAGAATGTGTGGAGTCGGATGAATACGGCATCAGCGCAAAAGAAGTACACTCACTTCTCGATGTTGCACGCATGTTTGGGGGCGATGTTGAATTCCTTCCGCAGACAAGATCGACACGCTCTACAGGAGCAGTTGATACGACGAACCTAGAAAAGCTTGGGTGGAAGCAAGAACATACGCTCGAAGATTACATCAAGAAACTCAAGAAATAGCAGGATATCAAGCCATTGCTTTTTTCATTATTTGTATTATGGTTATAACCCTGTCTTGTTCTTAACGTTATTGTGAGAGGGAAATAGATATGAAGGGTTCATCCGCAGTTCTGATCCATGGACTTTATCTTGGTGTTCCAGATTGGCATGCGATCATGATCGGAGAAAGCGCATACGGCAAAGAGGGTCGTATCTTGCGCGGACTCAAGATCGCTTATGAAGAGAATGCGCATCAGATATTCTGGGGTACGGGAGCATCCGAGATGGATGGAGTAAAAGAGGGGCAATATATTTATGATTATGCTCTCGCACACCTCCCGCTGATCGCTGAGCATCTGAATGCGAACATCCTCCTCGTGAAGCACTTCATTGAAAGTCGTTCAGTAATAAACACCGAAACGAAGAACACGCGTGAGGAAATAGGCGCAGTCATGAAGGTGCTCGCGCGATATGACATCAAGCAACTTTTTATCGTTTCATCCCCGACGCATGGCGGTCGCTGCTTTACGGAAGGGGAAGTGCTTCGTCTCTCTCGGGAATTTGCTCCACAGCAAGTGCGGATATTCGCAACTGGTTCTGATGTGAGTTACGAGGGTTCGTCCCCCAAAGATGTGGTCATCATCGAGCCGCCCCATCGTGGCGATCGCGTCCATGAGTATCCACTCTCTGTGACTGCACGGAAAGCGATGAGACTTTCCCGCTCGCCGCAAGGAGTCGAGTTCTTGAAAGCACTGTCGGAATTCGTTGATTCGTGGGCTGAAAATAAGTAGATAGCTATATCCTGAAGAGTAGATTACGTCACGTGATCTGCTCTTTTTTTGACCATAAACTGCTATAATGGACCGATGGCTAAAAAGATACTCATATTTTCTCTTTCATATTACCCGAGCAATGTGAGTGGGGCTGAGGCTGCGATCAAAGAGATCACCGACCGCATCGCGCCAGAGGATATCGAATTCCATGTGGTGACCCTTTTGTTCGACAAGACACAGCCAAGAGAAGAAAAGATCGGGAATACCCTTGTGCATCGCGTCGGATTTGGTGGCGCGTATCTTTCAAAGATATTGTTCATTCCTCTTGCGGCGCTAAAGGCGCGTGCCCTTGATCGCGCGCACCACATTGACGCACTGTGGGCGATGATGACGTATATGCTTCTTCCTGTTGTCTTTGCGCGTATCTGTGGGGTCCGTGCTCCGCATATTCTCACATTGCAAGATGGTGATCCTTATGAAAAGGTCTTTGAGCGATGGTTTATTCGACCGATCACCCCACTCCTCGATCATGGATTCCGCACTGCAACAATGATACAGGTCATATCGGTCTTTTTGGCGGAGTGGCCACGTAAGCGCGGATACACGGGTAGAGTTGAGCTCATTTACAATGGCGCAAATCCTCGTGACCTAAAGGGCGAAATCTCTTCCGAGGAAGTGGAAGCATTGAAACAAAAGCTCGGCAAGAAACCTGGTGACATATTCTTGGTGAACACCTCACGTCTCGTCCATCAAAAAGCATTTGATGATACTATCCGCGCGCTCGTAAAACTTCCTCCCAATATCAAGTTCCTTGTGGTGGGTGGTGGCGAGGATGAGGCGATGCTCAAGGAGCTCGCGAAAGATCTTGGTGTCGTAGGTCGCGTCGTGTTCACGGGAAAGGTAGAGCGAAGTGTCGTGACGCTCTATCGTCGTGCCGCAGACATCTTCGTTGCGCCTAGTCGTTCAGAGGGTCTCGGCAATGCGTTCATCTCGGCGCTTGCGTCACGTTTACCACTTATCGCAACACAAGTTGGTGGCATGGCGGATTATGTCTTTGATGAAAAGCACAACCCCGACAAGAAGCCGACGGCATGGGTCATCGACCCCGATGCTCCCGACCAGATCGCCGCAAAGGTTTTAGAGATCATAGCAAACCCAGCAAAAGCAAAGGATATCTCCGCATATGCACGCACGATGGTCGAGGAGAAATATGACTGGGATATGATCGCAAAAGACATGCGCACAAAAGTATTTGGCGCAGTATTAAATAACATAGACAGTCAATAACAATGAGCAACCATAATTTAGTTGAACGTGCGATGGCAATCGCGGTTTCCGCGCATGAGGGGCAGATGCGTAAGGAAGCGGATGTTCCATATATAGTGCATCCCGTATCGGTTGCGCTCGTGCTCGCGCGGAATGGTTTTCCTGATACTTTTGTTGCGGCCGCACTCGTGCATGACGTCGTTGAAGACACGAGTGTTTCTCTGGAAGAATTGCGCAGTCTGCTTGGGGATGAAGTTGCGAACATTGTCGCCCCGGTCACGCACGATGATACGCTTCCGTGGGAAGAAAAGAAGCGCGCATACATCGAGGAGGTGCGGAAGGCATCGTTGGGTGCAAAGGCGATATCCCTTGCTGACAAAATATCGAATGCGCATAGTTTGCTTGCTGCATACAAGGTTCAAGGTAGCGCAATATGGAAACACTTTAATGCGGGCCGTGAAAAGAAGCTTTGGTTCGAGCACGCAATGCTTGATATGTATCGTGAGACATGGGAGCACCCAATGGTTGAAGAGTATGCGCTCCTTGTGTCAGAGATGGACGCACTTGAGTAGGGGATCAGTGGAGCCCTTGCTGCCGCTCTTTTTCTTTTGCATCACGTAGTGTGTCGCGCATCTTTGTATATCCTTGAATGATCTCCGGGGAAACCCTCTCGTTTCGAAGCGTTGCGCGAAGTACTTCGCTCCAAAAATTGATACGCGCCCGATTGAGCAAAAGCAGATCTCCCGAGCTTTTTGCGAGAGTATTTGTATAGTAGTAGATGAGTTCTCCGAGTCGGTAGACGCGCATTAATGTAAGGGAGTGTAATTCCTCCTCGGTCTTATTATCTCGGACATACTGCACGAGCGCATGCTCCAGTTCCGGATTGTAGAGTGCCATGAAATTGATGAATCGCGCCCACCCTTCGTGCTTGTTACCAAATCGTATCGATGAATGATCGAGGAGATAGATATGATCATCTGCGATTCGGAAATTGTGGGGTACGAAATCCGTATGCGTGAGAAATCCTGAATACTGCTCGATTATTTCCGATTCTGCCCGAAGGAGCAAAGCTCCCTCCTCGAGTATCGCATGGAGCTCTTTCTCTTTGGGAAGTTCCTGTGATATGTGAGTTTTAAAATTCGCGAATGTGCGCACGTAATCCGAAGCAGTCTTTTCCCCAAATGTTCTTTTGATAAGACGTCGATGTCCATACGTTGTCGCGCGTGCCCCTTCTTGCGCCTTCAGTGCTTTGAGTGCAAATGAAAATTGCTCTGGAAGTGGTCGCTCGATGAAGGGGCGATCATTGGCGATGAATTCTTGTATGGCGATGGAAAATCTTCCCCGTTTTGTAAAGATCATCATGCGGGGAGAGAGGAATACATCGTACGCAAAGTTCATCTTTGCAAGCGTCTCACGACATACTTGCTCATGGAGAAGCTCGCGTACTCCGTGGGGGTCAGAGGCCACCTTGATAACGACGCGCTTGTTGCCATCTTTCTCCCTTCCCAAGAGAATAAGTTTCTTGCCACTTTCGGTCGTGACCGCCTGCATGAGATAGCGCTCGCCCCCAAGATGTGGCTGTTCCTTGTCGGCCACAAATCCGAGCTCTTCGAGTATTGGTAATATCTCCGCAAGTTCATGCGTGCAATATCTCTCCCAAGCATCTTTGTTGTTGATGTTATGTTCCATGTGTGAATATTTCCTCGAGTTCATGTATGTGCGTATTCCATGATCTTTCGTACGCATCAAACTCCGCATCGGGTCTTTTGGTGAAGGGGAGGATCTCTGGTCGCGTCTTTGGAATTATTTGTATGACCTTACGTGCGCGTCCATGTGCAAAGGTGTGGATGCTTCGGAGTAGTACACCGCTCTCTGCTTTATCTTGCGCGACCTTATCTCCGATGTGGAGGACAAGGGGCTTCTTTGTGAGGAGTGCAACGATTCCCGCGGGGAGTTCTACGGAGGCGCCATTTTCAGCATAGAGCACATCCGCTTTTCGTGTTGCCCTAAAGAGCGCGATAGTAAATCGCAGCAGTCGCAACGGAAGTGGATGACGTTTTTCTATAGAGACAAAAGAAGCACCGAATACTTTCTCTGGTAGGCGTCCGTACGACACGACCGTCACCTCATCATTTTCCGCAAGCCGTTTTGCAAGCTCTTTTACATAAGGAGCTGGATCTCCGATATCGGGAGGGTAGAGTGGTGTCGCGATGACGATCTTCATATAGTGAAGTCTAGCATATGGTTCATTGTGATTCTATGTATATATGAACGAGAATTTTTCGTAAAAAGTTGCATAAAATGCTTCAAGAATGAGGGTATGTTGCGAAACTCATTCATCGTGTAGTCTTGTAAGAATAATGACATTCAAACGTCGTATAAGTATGGCAGACAAAGATGCCTTTATCGCGGTCTATGATACGCAGGCGGACGCGTTGTTCCGATTTGCGCTTTTCGGGGTGGGTGATCGCGAACTTGCGAAAGACTTGGTTTCTGAGACCTTTGCAAAAGTCTGGGAATATATCACGAAGGGAAACAAGACGGAGAATATGAAGGCACTTTGTTATCGGACACTCCGCAATCTCATTGTCGATCATTATCGCAAACATAAGAGTGGTTCCTTGGACGGACTCCTTGAAGCGGGATTTGATCCTATTGGAGAAGATGGCATGGATCGTGTTGAAAACGAAGAAGATAAAGCAATGCTTCGTAGGGCTATCGGAACGTTACCCGCGGCAATAAGAGAGGTGGTCGTACTCCGGTACATCGAAGAATATTCACCGAAAGAAATATCTGAATTACTCCATATCTCACAGTCACTTGTATCGGTCCGTCTCTTCCGCGCAACTCAATTACTCAAAAAAACTCTCCACGCATGAACGATCCATTAAAACAATTTTCCATACTGAAGTCTGAAAAACTCACTCAAGGCGAGCGTGATGCGATGCGCGCAAAGTTGCTCACCCAGATGGATACGTATTCCCGTGCGCACATGCAACACGCTCGATCTTCCACGTTTGGAGGTGTGCTTTATCGCTACAAGCGAGGATTTGGATTTGCCCTCGCCTCAGTCCTTGCTGTATCGACGGGCGCATCGTACGCAGCCGCAAGCGCCCTTCCTGGAGATATGCTTTATCCCGTGAAGATCCACGTGAATGAGCGCATCGAGGGTGCAGTCGCCATCAATCCCAAAGCATCTGCGGAATTCGCGCAGAAGCAGATCAGTCGCCGCGCTTTTGAGGCAGAGGTGCTCGCAAAAGAAGACCGTCTTGATGATGTAAAGAAGGATCAGCTGCGAGAGGGAACAAAGATGCATATTGATGCGTACACTCAGGCGCGTGCAAAAATAGAACGGAAAGGAGAACGTGAGAAGGTTGAAGAACTTGAGAGCAAGATGCGTCGTACGATAAAAGATCATGAACGTGCATTCAGTGATATGGGTGTCGTGGCGATCGTGAGTACAAGCACGGAAGATGGTGACGACGACACTCCGTCACTCGAAGGCTTGCGTGGGCAAAGGAGTGAATTCTTCATTCGCCCTACACCTAATAAAGACACAAGATTCTCTTCTTCAACTTTGAACAACATGAACAGAGAAGAGATTGGTCGCCCTTCGCGCTTAAATAATGAAGAGAGGTTGAGGCGCGAAAATAGACAGAGAGAGAACGAGATAAAAGAGATCATTCCAGCCAAGATATCGCCCGTTTCAAGGGGAGATGAAGAAGAGGAGGAGGCACAGGCAGACGGGGTCCAGAATTAGATGATCTATATTAAAACACCCACGTACATCGTGGGTGTTTGTTTTATGACTTTAGCCAATAACGATCGAGTAGTCTCGTAGTTGTCGCGTGAGATCACTAATGGAATGCTTTGTTGCGTTATAGACGATACCATGTCCACCGAGTGATTTCCATGCCGCAATATTCTCTTCGACGTCGTCGATAAAGAGCGTATGTGTTGGGTGCAGTCCTGCTCGCTTAAAGGCTGCATAGTAGACCTGCGGGTGCGGTTTTATTGCACCGATGCGATAGGAAAGGAGTCGTTGTTCTTCGAGGCGGAAATGATTCCGCACGATTTGAGATTCCG
This sequence comes from Patescibacteria group bacterium, assembly GCA_036846065.1. Lineage (GTDB taxonomy): Bacteria > Patescibacteriota > Minisyncoccia > Phycocordibacterales > UBA6899 > MHLP01. The sequence continues at coordinate 12,780 of DAIUCR010000018.1, forward strand.
CAACATATCGACCATAACTAATGGCGTTGATGTTTGAAAGCAGGAACTTTTTTTGCGGTATCTGAAACAAGAGTTTGTCGAGTTCGGTGTTTTCCTCAATAAAGATTCCTGCCCATAATTTTGCGAAAGTATGGTAATCAATAGTGTGTCTACAGTCGAGACTTTGGGTGAGTACGTGAAAAAAGTTTGCGGGAGCTATTTCTCCGCATTCAAATGAGGCGAATAGTTTGCTGTAATTTTTTCCATTCGCCACACCTCCACAAAGAGTGTGTTCGATATGCGTACGATCTTTCCCCGTGTGCCCAGCAAATCCATCAAGGAATCGTCCAAAATCGAACGTCGCACAGACATTTCCAAAATCAACAAAGACACCTTGAATCGTTGGTTTTTCCACTGGTCTTCTCCTTTCGTGAGTACATAAATTCTCTGCGTGCAATCTAGCACATTACTCCTTCTTGTCCATGATCGCTCTCGGGAGATCATCGGTCCAAGATATGACCTTCCTCTTCATGCGAATGTTGTATAATATGCCAATATGAAAGTACTTATTGCGACCCCACTTTATCCGCCAGAGATCGGTGGTCCTGCGACGTATGCAAAGACGCTTGAAACAGAACTTCCAAAGCTTGGTGTTGATGTCGTCATTGTCGCATTCCATTCCGTGCGCTTCTTTCCAAAATTCATCCGCCACATCGTGTACCTGGTGAAACTTCTTCTTAAGGCGGGTGACGCGGATGTCATCCTTGCGCTTGATCCTGTTTCTGTCGGCTTACCTGCGGCACTCGTGTCACTTATGCGCGCAAAGCCACTCGTCGTTAAGGTGGTGGGGGATTATGCGTGGGAGCAAGGACAGCAGCGCTTTGGCGTCAAAGACAATTTAGATGTTTTTGTCGTGAAGCCGTCCAATCGCTATCTTGCGCAGGTGGGCATGTTACGCTTTGTACAGCGCTTCGTCGCAGGTCGCGCAAGACGTATCATCGTCCCCAGTAAGTATCTGCGAGGGATAGTGCATGCATGGGGCATTGCGGATGACAGGATCAGTGTCGTCTATAATGCGTACGATGGTGCGGTGGTCGCGGGAGATCGTGACGAACTCCGCAAAAAGCATGGTCTGTCGGGTCACGTCATCCTCTCTGCGGGAAGACTCGTTCCATGGAAGGGGTTCAGTACGCTCATTCGTCTTATGAAGGATGTTGTGCGTGAGTACCCCGATGCGAAACTCTGTATTGCGGGGACTGGCCCCGATGACGCAACACTGAAGCAGATCATCAAAGAGGAGGGAGTGGGTGATACTGTTACGATGCTTGGTGGCCTTTCTCATGATGTACTCATGGAGCACATCGTGGCTGCTGATTGTTTTGTGCTCAACACGGGATATGAAGGTCTTTCGCATCAGTTACTTGAAGTGCTCGCAGTGGGGACTCCCATCGTGACCACAAAAGTGGGAGGGAATCCTGAACTCATTGAGAATGGAAAAACAGGATTTTTGGTCCCTTATGATGATAGGGAAGAACTGCGCCGCGCGATAAGGGGAGTATTCGAAGAGCGTGAACATGCACGCATAATGGCCGAAGAAGGAAAGACCTTCGTCGAAGGTTTTACGGTCTCGCGAATGGTTGGGGGGACACTTGATATACTTAAGGATATAGCTCCACGCACATGAAGATACTGATGATATCCACCGACCGTTCCGTATTCGATGCCGACTCAGCGGTGCGCTCGCGCCTTCTCGAACAGGCATCTTTGGTGTCTGAAATTCACGTCATTGTCTTTACTCCGAAAGGTGCTTCATTCACGAAGCTGCATCTCTCAAAACACCTCACGATATATCCCACCGCATCGGCAAATAAGTTTGTGTATCTTACTGATGCATATGCGCTCGGAAAACAGATACTCGCAAAGGAGGAAGAAAGAAAAAGGTTTCTTGTGACGACGCAAGATCCTTTCGAGACGGGTGCGGTGGGATATCTTTTGTCCCGCACATGCAAGGTCCCATTTCACCTCCAGCTCCATACTGATCCATTCAATGAGGAGTGGAAGAAGGAACGATTGCTGAATCGTATGCGCTTCATCCTCGCGCTCTTTTTGCTGCGCCAGGCTGACGCGGTGCGCGTCGTCTCCGAACGAGTATTCACACACGTGCGCTCACGCGGGGTCTTGAAGTCACGCATCACAAAGGTCCCTATTTATGTCGATGTCGAGCATTTTACGAAAACAAGACCGAAGTTCGATCTCCATCATTCTTATGGAGAGTATTCACATATTGTGCTTTCGATGGGTCGTCTCGAGCAAGAGAAGAATTTCAATAAATTGATCCGCGCGTTTCGTCGCGTGCATCTCCACTTCCCGGATACACTGCTCCTTATCGTCGGAAGCGGAAGTGAGCGCGAACGACTTGCGACACTCATTCGTTCTTTCAATCTCGATCGCTATATCAAAATAGTTCCATGGGCGCGTGACGTGGTGTCGTATTACAAGACGTGTGATGTTTATGTGCAACCGTCGCGCTATGAAGGGTGGGGGCTTTCAGTCGTCGAGGCACTTGCCTCGGGCGCCCCGGTCCTCATGACAGACGTGGGGTGCGCGGGGGAGGTGGTGCGCAGTGGTGAGACGGGTGTCATCATTGCGTCTTCCGATGAAGACACTCTTGCTGACGGCATCAATCGTTTGCTCGGTGATGAAGAACTGCGCAAGACACTGCGTGCGGCAGGAAAAAAGGAGGTAAAGAAACTTGCAACCAAAGCGGAAACACTCATGTTATACAAAGCAAGCTGGGAACAAGCTTTGCAGAATGGGCACAAACGCTACAACATCTAAAAAGATCGTCGTTATCGGTGGAGGCACCGGAACATTTACCGTCCTTTCGGGACTCAAGACATATCCGCTTCATCTGACGGCCATTGTGACGATGGCTGATGATGGTGGCTCAACAGGAAGGCTACGTGATGAATTTGGCGTGCTTCCTCCGGGGGATATTCGACAATGCCTCGTTGCGCTTTCCGACGCACCACTCGTGCTCCGTAAATTATTCAATCATCGTTTCGATAAGGGCGAGCTTTCCGGGCATAGCTTCGGAAATATTTTCATATCAACGCTCGAGCAGGTGACGGGGAGTCTCGATAAGTCTCTCGATGTCATTGCCGATATTTTGAACATTCGTGGGCGCGTCATTCCCGTGACACTTTCAAAAGTACGACTGATGACCGAACTCAAGAATGGAAAGGTCCTTGAGGGTGAGTCTGTGTTGTCGAACTATCAGCTTCTCTCACGCTTTGGGATAAAGAAGATATA
>DAIUCR010000018.1:16170-21122 GCA_036846065.1 Patescibacteria group bacterium
GCAGAGACGATGTGTTTGATGTCGTACTCTATAACACCACCAAGCCACCATCTTCATTAGTAGAGAGATATGCGGATGAGGGGGAGCCGGTTTCCCTTGGGGTGTCCGCGAAGAATATTCCCGCGCGCTTCGTTGGCGCAGATCTTCTTGCGAAGAGATTACCCACTCTTCCAAAGAAAGATCTTTTACGTCGCACGCTCATACGGCATGACGGAAAGAAGCTTGCGAAAGCGATTATGAAATTAATTAACGAATGATATGAAGATCGGATTCATCGGACAAGGATTTGTTGGGAAGGCGTACGCAGATGATTTTGAGGCACGGGGTCATGATATCGTGCGCTATGCGAAAGAGGAGCCATATGTGAAGAATAAAGAAGCGATCGCGGCATGCGATATCGTGTTCATTGCGGTACCGACTCCAACGACTACAAAGGGTTTCGATGACCACATCCTTCGTGATGTGCTTTCTTTGGTGGGTTCGGGTTCTGTTGCGGTCATAAAGTCGACTCTTGTGCCGGGGCGCACGAAGGAGTTGCAGGATGCATACCCGGATATTTTTGTGCTACATTCGCCTGAGTTTTTGACCGAGAAGACCGCAAAAGAAGACGCCGCTCACCCGATGCGTAATATCATCGGTATTCCTGTAGATTCTCTGGAATATAGGGCAGTCGCACAGAATGTGCTTCAAACGCTCCCCAAGGCCCCCTACGAGCTTATTTGCACCTCAGATGAGGCAGAGGTCATTAAATATGGAGGAAATTGCTGGTTCTATGTGAAGGTCGTCTATATCAATATGTTGTACGATCTCGCGCGTGAACGTGGCTTGAATTGGGATGTCATCGAAAAAGGCATGGCTGCTGATCCGCGTATCGGAAGCACTCATCTTCGTCCCGAGCATCAGGGGGGCCGCGGAGCGGGCGGACATTGTTTCATCAAGGACTTCGCCGCACTAGAGGAGTTCTACGGAGAAGCATTTCCTCTTGATGTGCGAGGCAACACACTCCTCCATGCGCTCGCAGAAAAGAATAACGAACTCCTGCGCAGTTCAGGGAAAGACCTTGATCTCCTAGAGGGAGTATATGGTTCCGCGCACTAAGCAACCTTTCGTGCGACGAGGACGATGTTCTCTTCCTTGCTGCTTCTCGCGATGATATCGATTCCTTGAATAGCAAAACCATTCGCTTCAAGGAGTGCACGGAGTTCATTCTCGGTGAAGGCGTGGAGGTAGCGCGGACGTTTTTCTTTGCCGAACGTGAGCATGATGTCGCCAATATCGAAAGAGTTCTTTCCGAGGATCTTCCCGAAGGCAGTCTTAAGGAGTCGACCAAAATATTTTGCGCGCCACAGATTCCATACCGTGAGCACGAGTATGCCATCGGGGTGAAGTACGCGCCCGATCTCTTGGATGAATTTTGCGCGGAGCGCTTCAGACGGGATGTGATGAAGTACGGCAAAAGAGTACGCGATATCAAATGAATGATCGGGGAAGGGAATTGTCTTTCCGTCACTTACGAGAAATTCCGTATCGGGATGCATGTGCTTTGCTTCTGCGATGAGTTTCTCCGAATAGTCGATTCCGGTGTATCTTGCATGACGTTCTTTGATGAGTGGAGAGAATCTTCCGTTTCCACATCCAATGTCGAGGACGTGGTCATCGTGAGTTGCGTGTTCCTTCAGGAATTCAAGCTCCTCCCAGAAGCGTGCGCGTGATGCGGAAAACTCGCCACTCATTTGGTTGTATGAATCACGGGTCTCATTCATGAGTCTTTGGGCGTCATTTTCATTCATGGTGTTTTTGTTCCTATTTTGTTAGTGTAATTGGTACTTATGTTGTTCGCAAATATTCGCACAGAAAAAGACCTAGAGCAGCTCAAAAAACGCATCATCAAAGATGAAATATATGCTGCGCGCCTTCGTGTATTGCGTGCGCGCGGTGGGTATACAAAGGGCGGCGAATCACGCAGTCATGTTGCCGACGAAAAGAGTGTTGCGATGCCCACGAACGCGGAGATGCTCGCACTTTATAAAGAATTAGTGGACGAGGGTGTTGAGGAAAAGAATTCCGACGCGGAGCTTGCACTACGAAAGATAAAGACCAAGTCGAACTCAGGAGTTGCGGTGGTGTCACTCCTCACCAAACCTTTTCCGTGCCCTGGCAGGTGTACCTATTGCCCGACCGAGATCAACATGCCGAAGAGTTATCTCTCAAAGGAGCCCGCCGCTGCGCGCGCACTCGCAAATGAGTTCGATCCATATCTTCAGATAACAGGAAGACTAAAGGCGCTTGAGGCGAACGGTCATCCCGTCGACAAGATCGAGATGATTGTCATTGGCGGCACGTGGAGTTTCTATCATCCCATCTATCAAGAAGAATTTTTGATCGGGGCATATCGTGCGTGCAATGATTATGGGACGGGGAAGGACTCGCGCGGTGAAACCTATGACGATCGACTCGTGTATTTGAATAAGCTTCAGGATGAGAACGAGCGTGCACAAGCGCGCATCATCGGACTTTCCATTGAGACTCGCCCCGATTACATTACGGAGTTTGAGATAGGACGTTTGCGCATCTTGGGTGTGACGAAAGTGGAGATAGGCGTGCAGCACTTGGACGACGATGTGCTCAAGCTCACACAGCGTGACATGAAGATCGAGCGCGTGAAGCGTGCGACGGAAATGCTCCGCAATGCGGGGTTCAAGATGGTCTATCACATGATGCCGAACCTCCCTGGTTCGACTGTGGAGCGCGATATTTCAATGTTTGGCGAGCTCTTTTCTGGTCCCGATTTCCAGCCCGATATGCTCAAAGTGTATCCGTGTATGGTGCTCGATAATAGTGAGTTGTATGAGACATGGAAGGCAGGAGGGTTTACTCCGTATACGGACGAAGAGCTGATGACCGTGCTTCGTGGCGCAAAGAAATTCGTCCCACCATATGTGCGCATTCTTCGTGTTATCCGTGATATTCCCGCAACATACATCAAAGCGGGAAGTCATATCTCAAATCTCCGCCAGGCGGTTGATGAGGATATGAAGAAGAATGGTTGGCAGTGTCAGTGCATTCGCTGTCGTGAGGTGCGCGAGGGTGAGGTTGATCCGAAAGATTTTGAATTGTCTAAAATTGAATATCGCACGACGACTGGTCTCGAAATATTTTTAAGTTGGGAAGACAAGGTACATCGCAGGCTTGCCTCATTCACACGCCTCCGTTTACCAGATGACCATGGAGAGGAAGCACTTTTGCCTGTACTTCGTGGCGCGGCACTCATTCGTGAGCTTCACACATATGGCAGACATACGCGCGTGGGTAGAGAGGGTGGACAAAGCCAGCATGTCGGGTTCGGAAGGCGACTTGTCGCCGAGGCTGAACGTATCGCAAAAGAAGCTGGGTACATCAAAATGGCCATTATTTCCGGTATCGGCGTCCGCGAATACTACCGCAAGTTGGGTTATACACTGGAGGGGACCTATATGGTAAAATCATTGCAATGAAACGCATTGTTGCATGGTTCTCAAGTGGGCACATCCATGCGAAAGTGCTCAAATATTTGATTTCGGGAGGTGTTACATTTGTGACGAATATTGTTTTGTTGTATGTGTTTACTGAATTTTTGCACTTCTGGTATCTTCTTTCCTCGGCACTCGCATTCGTCTTTGCTTTTTCCGTAAGCTTCATCCTTCAAAAATTCTGGACATTTGATAGTAAAGAAATTTCCATCTGGAAAAGACAACTTGGACTTTCGATCATTGTTTCTCTCATCAATCTTTCTCTTAATGTGCTGTCTATGTATGTACTCGTCGAGTATGTCCATATCTATTATGTTTTTGCACAGGTGCTTACGAGTGCTTCGATTGCAGTGCTCAGCTTTTTTGTTTATCAGCACATTGTATTTGTTACACCGAAAGTGAATTCTCCGATCAGCACAACACTATGAAATTACTTATTGTCACACAAAAGGTCAGCAAGAATGATGACGTCCTTGGATTTTTTCACCGATGGATCGCTGAATTTGCGGCGCATGTGGAATTTGTGACCGTCATTTGCCTTGAAAAGGGGGAGTATGATCTTCCTCAAAATGTGCGCGTACTGTCTCTTGGTAAAGAGATGGGAATATGTCGATTGAAATATCTCTCACGTTTCTATCGGTATATTGCGAGTGAGCGAGCAAATTATGACGTGGTCTTCGTGCACATGAACCCTGTCTATGTCGTGCTTGGTGCACCCGTCTGGCATCTCTGGAAAAAGAAGATTGCACTTTGGTATACGCATCGCAATGTTGATTGGACGCTCCGCGTTGCGACACATTATGCAGATATGGTATTCACTGCAACACAAGCGAGCTTCCGTATCAAAACTCCAAAATTAAAGATATTAGGTCATGGTATTTTTACCGAGGATCTCGCGCGCCCATCGGGGTATAAAAATGATGGAGCAAAGAAGGTCACACTGGTGAGCGTGGGGCGACTCACTCCGATAAAGAATCTTGATATTTTGATAGAGGCAATCGCGCTTCTTCGTGCTGATGGCGTTGATTGCGAAGTGCTTCTTGTGGGTGGTGCTATCATGCCTGGAGATGATGCTTATGTGGAATATCTCCGCAAGATCATAAGAGAAAAGCGCCTCGAGGATGTGATTCATTTCGTCGGAAGTGTTCCCAATAAAGAGGTGATGCAATACTATTGGAAAAGTGACATCAGTATCAACCTTGCGCCAACAGGAGGGATCGATAAGGCCGTACTTGAATCAATGGCGGCGGGAACTCCGGCCATTGTCGCGAATAAAGCATTTACGGAGTACTTTGGAGCATATAAAGATGACCTCATATTCAAAGAGGGGGATGCAAAAGATCTCAGTATAAAGATTCACGCGCTCGTGGAGCGGAAGGACAAGGATGCGGTCACTGAATTCCTTGTGCGCGCAGTAAGGGAGAAGGGAAGTGCAACCACGCT
>DAIUCR010000019.1:0-6868 GCA_036846065.1 Patescibacteria group bacterium
ATGTTTTCCTTTTTCTTAAAAAGAATATCCGTGCGAATAGATAATTCTAAATGATCTTCTTTTGCGCAGCGGTCGATCGCTCGAGCGATCGCTTCGGTGTGATTATATCCGCGCACTGCATTTGCTTTTTTGTGAGCGGGAATTGGCAGGAGAATGATCTCTTCCCGTAGCTTCTTGTGTCCGTGAGTGAGTTGCTTGAAGAACTCACGATAAAGAGCTGTGCCAAAATATGTTGCAAGTGAACGCTTGTGATGATATTTGAGTGCCCATATGGCTCTTTTTACAAGCGGCTGCTTGTAGTCAAAGAGGGTTGCGGTTGTTCCCGATAGGGCTACTGGCTTTGTGATGATAGTTCGTTCGCAAATTGCACAAAGGGTATTTCCGCTTTTCTCGCAGTTGATGCAATGTTCAGGAAAGAGCAGTGTGAGTAATTCATTCCACATAGATACCCCTGAGTTTACCTATGTTTTTATTCACTGCAAGTTTTGATCAAATAAGAGGGTTCAATCTGTGGGTATATATTCTTGAACTCTTTTTTCTTGTGGTATGATGATGCAATGACGAATCCTTTCCAAAAGATCATCGATAGCATCCTTCCAAAGAAGGGAAGCGGAGCGGTGGTCGGTGTTGACATCGGTGGCGCATTCATCAAGGTGGCACAATTGCACAAGAAAGGAGGCAAGGCCGTGCTCGATACATACGGAGAGATCGCACTCGGTCCTCTTGCTGGTCTTGAGGTTGGTCAAGCAACAAATCTCCCAATAGAAAAGATCGTTGAGGCTGTTAATGACCTTTTTGCCGAAGCAAAAGTAACGAGTAGAGATATCGTATTCTCTCTCCCATTCACTTCGACGCTTCTTACGGTGATCGAGATGCCTGATCTTGGTGAGGCTAAATTAAAAGAGATGATTCCCATAGAGGCGCGTAAATATATCCCCACGTCTGTTTCTGAAGTTTCCATCTCACACTGGATCATCCCGCGATTGGTGCACTCCTATGTCGATCCAGACGTTGCTGAGGTGAAGAAGAACGAGACACCAAAGGTTGATGTGTTGCTTGCTGCGGTTCATAATGATGTCCTTGCGAAATATTCAAGCATTGCACAGAAGGTGGGTGCCACAAGTGCGACATTTGAGATCGAGGTCTTTAGTACTATTCGCTCCACGCTCGGACGTGACACTTCGGCAACTATGATCCTCGATATTGGTGCAGCAAATACAAAGGTGGCTATTGTTGAGGATGGCATCGTGCGTCGCGCGCACTTGATAAACGTTGGTTCACAGGACGTGACCATGACTCTTTCTCGCTCGAAAGGGGTCTCTGTGCTTCGCGCCGAGGAATTGAAACGTGAATTTGGACTTCCTGGCGACCCTTCCGATCCGGCGATCGCTGAGATCACCCGCCTTTCAGTGGAGCGCATCTTTGCTGAAGCAAATCGCATCCTTACTCGTTATCAACACGAGAAGCGTGTGAATGTTGCAAAAGTTTTCTTGACTGGTGGTGGCGTGCTCATGAAGGGAATACTCGATCTTGCTCAGAAAAGTTTTGATACCAGTGTGGTGTACGGGAATGCATTTGAAAAAGTCGAAGCACCTGCCGTACTCGAGCCGCTCCTTAAGGAGGCCGGACCTGAATTCGCTGTTGCGATCGGTCTTGCGCTTCGCAAACTTTAATTTTTTATAACATGAGTCTCGTGAAGCCTCTTTGTCCTCCCTCCTGTAGACAACTCACTCGCCAATACTATTGTTTGCTTGTACAATAGCGAGTAGGAATGGAAAATTCATTCGAAACATCTTTTATCCCACAACAACCTCTCGTTCGCGTTGAGGGTGCTCCGCGCAGGAGTGAGCCGATAAATCTTGCGCTTGTTCTCGCGTTCATTATTTTTTTCATCACTATCACCGTTGCAGGTGGGGTATATTTTTTGAAACTTCAAGCAGAGAAGCGTGTGCATGAGAAGCAAGTGCAGCTTGCTGCTGAAGAAAAAAATCTGAATATTGATGAGATCAATGCCTACAAACACATCGATGACAAGTTGGTGACTGTAAAGGGGCTGCTCCAGAATCACACCGTATTCTCGACCATACTCCTTCTTCTCGAAGAGAGTACTGCGGTAAATATTGGGCTAACTTCGCTTGGGTATACGAAGGGTACGAACGGTGACTATATTGTGACGCTCTCCGCAAAGGCGCCCAGCTATAGCGCTGTATATTTTCAAGGGGAATCATGGCGCAAGATGGTCCCGATGGTCAAAACCGTAAAGATATCAGCCCCTGTTGCTGACGAGGCGACAGGCATCGTTACTTTTGGTGCAGAGCTTGTGATCAATCCTTTGTATACGAAATATAATAAGTTGGTGGAAACCGAAAACCAGTTGAATAAGATGGATCAGGCGCCGGCAGATATTGAGTCAGGTATTATTTCACTTCCTCAATAAACATATGAACCGATATATTATTCCAATCATTCTTGTCATACTCTCTGCGTCCATCTATGTATCGGTCATTGACCCTACGTATGTCGATATTCGCAGGCAGCAAGCTGTCGAGGATGAGCTTGAGGAAAATCTTAAAGACGCACGGTTGGCAAACGAAAGACTCACTCACATAAAAGAGTTGTACGCGTCTTTCCCCGCGGGTTCCGAGCAGACGCTTTCGACGATCTTGCCTGACAAGATAGACCCGATCAAATTCATTATCGAGATGGAATCGCTCGCACGGCTCCATGGTTTGGTCTTGATGGGTCCAAATGCAACGGTTGCGGAAAAAACCGATTCTTCAAAATATAATGAGAACAAGATCACATTCTCTGTTGCTGCTCCATATCCCGTGTTTCAAGATTTCCTTCGCGATATTCAAGACAGTCTTGCATTAAGAGAGATGACGAGTGTGGGCTTTAGCTCTGAGGAAGTATCGCCAACCAACGGAAGATATCAGTCACCAGAGTCTATTGTATACAAATACAACATTTCGATTACCAGCTATTCTCTTCACCCATAATTTTATGAATGGAAGACAAACCGTCATTGATATCGTTGTCGTGCTCATTATACCGCTTGTTATCTTGGGAGGATTTTACTTTTGGAAAAAAGAAGATAGTCCACCACTCCTTTCTTTGATCGCTCCAAGTCTTGTTGCAAAGCCAGGAGAGGAGTCAAAAGAGCTTGGAGCAAAGGTGAAGATCGCGCTTGCGACACTGAATTCCATAAAAATGGATAACTCTATCTTTAATGATCCCGTGTATCAGTCGCTCCGAGATTTCCCCGTAACGATCGCCACTTCGACACTCGGAAGAGAGTATCCATTCTCATTGCCTGAGAGTATTAGAGAGAAGGAGCGCCAGAATCGTTCAGCAAGTGAGGCTGCGTATCGTGCAAGCATCAAGGCAAGTGCAAGTGTGTCTACGAAGCTCGATGGTCTGGTGATCGGTGTAAAATAATCAGAATATTAAAACACAAAAGAACCATCAGTGATGGTTCTTTTGTGTTTTAAGTGACGCACATGCCTTTGCGACCCTCACCATCTCCACTTCGGAGAATATGTTGAGGAGATTTTTCGTTCATAATATTTCACTATCCTCCATATCTTTTGATTTGCGCATTCCAGAGTGTGCAGTTCTTTGTTATGATACAGACATAGTTTCATATGAGCTTCCTACTCCATTTAGCACAAAAAGGATTATTCCGAGAAGAAGATATTCCGAGTATCATTGCTTCGGCTGAAAAGGCGCCCGGGGGAGTCGATGACGTGCTTACGAAAGGGGGAATGACCGATGATCAGGTTCTCGCACTCAAGAGCGAGTATTATGGACTCCCATCACGAAAGCTCGATGGGCACAAGGTTTCTGTTGATGTACTGCGAAATATTCCCGAGGAGTCTGCGCGACATTATCAGATCGCACCACTTGCTGTCGTCGATAATGTGCTTGAGATCGGCATTGTTGACCCTGATCAAAGCCAGTCTCGCGACGCAATACAATTCATTTCTTCAAAATTGGGAATGCCATACAAGCTTTTTCTTATTTCCCAACCGGATTTTAATATCATCTTGATACAATATCAGAATCTTTCTGGTGAAGTTACTGCTGCTCTTTCTGAGCTTGATACGACGGGTGGGGGTGCTGTGGTTGATGAAGATGTGCAAAACAATGTCCAATCTGTTGAGACACATGAACACGTCGAGACAAAGGAGGGTGGAGAGACAAAGATCGTCGAAGATGCACCAGTTACAAAGATCGTTGCAGTCATCTTGAAGCACGCGGTTGAGGGTAATGCATCTGACGTGCACATTGAGCATACGGGAGATAAGATCCGTGTACGTTTTCGCGTTGACGGTGTCATGTATACATCACTCATTCTTCCTGCAAATATTCACAGTGCCGTTGTTGCGCGTATCAAGATCTTGGCGCAGTTAAAGCTCGATGAGAAACGTAAGCCACAGGACGGTCGTTTCAGTGCGCGCATGGATGGGAAGAAGGTAGACTTTCGTGTCTCAACGTTTCCCGCATATTACGGAGAGAAAGTGGTGATGCGTATCTTGGACTCGGGGCGAGGTATCAAGACGCTCGACATGATGGGATTTTCTCCTGAGCATCTCGCGCTTGTGCGTGATGCAATCAGTACGCCATACGGCCTTATTTTGGTGACTGGTCCAACGGGTTCGGGTAAATCAACGACACTCTATTCGATGTTAAATGAGCTTGATCGTGAAAAGCGCAACGTCATTAGTCTTGAAGATCCGGTGGAGTACAATATTCCCGGAGTGAGTCAGTCTCAGGTGCGTCCAGAGATCGGATACACCTTCGCAAGCGGTCTGCGTTCTATCTTGCGTCAGGACCCAGACATCATCATGGTGGGAGAGATCCGAGATAAAGAAACTGCACAGCTCGCCATCCAGGCTGCGCTCACGGGACATCTCGTGTTCTCAACGCTTCACACCAACAACGCCGCAGGCGTCATACCACGTCTCATCGACATGGAAGTGGACCCGTATCTGATCGCGCCAACGCTCATTCTTGCGGTCGGTCAACGTCTTTTGCGTACAATGTGCCCCGACTCAAAGAAGGCGACACCACTGACTGAGAGTATGCGCATGATGCTTACAAAACAGCTTGCCGATCTTCCTGAATCTGTGCGTTCGACCATCATCATACCCGACCATGTGTATGAAGCAGTACCGTCTCCTGCATGCCCTTCTGGTACGAAGGGGCGCACCGCAGTGTTTGAGTTTTTGAAGATGGATCGCGATCTTGAGCATGTGATCTTAACGAATCCTGTTGAGCAGGCGGTCTACGAGGCTGCGCGCGCAAAGGGGATGTTGACCATGAAAGACGACGCGCTACTGAAAGCATTTAACGGGACTATTCCTTTCGAGGAAATCAATAATATCGTATAATAACAACCTATGCCAAAGGAAAAAGACATTTCATATAATATTTTGATCATCGATGACGACGCATTTCTTCTTGATATGTATTCACTGAAATTTTCACAAAAGAATTTCAGTGTCACTACTTCGAGCGGGACGATCGATGCGCTCGAGAAGTTGCGCGGAGGTTATGTCCCTGATGTGATGGTTGTCGATCTTGTGATGCCGACGATGGATGGCTTTGAATTCCTTGAACAGGTCAAAAAAGAAGAGCTTATTCCAGATGCGCTGGTTATGATCCTTTCGAATCTTGGACAGCAAGAAGATATCGACCGCGGGAAAAGCCTCGGTGCCGCAGGATTTATTATCAAGGCATCAGCAACTCCATCAGAAGTTGTCGATAAGGTACTCGACGCAATAGAGAAGAATAAAAAATAATCATTAACGATCATGACACAAGCAGAATATCGCAAAGAACTCGAAGATCTTGTTCTCACCGTCATCCATGAGGGTGCCTCAGACCTCCATCTCGTCGTGGGACGTCATCCAACCATTCGTGTTGCGGGAGAGCTTGTGCCACTCGTAAAAAAACCTCCACTACAGCCGGAGGATACGCTCGGTCTCATGAAGGAGCTTCTTGATGATCAAAGTTATAAGATGTTCATCGAAACAAAGGAGATGGACTTCTCATTCAGTTTCGGAAAAGAAGCACGTTTTCGTGGTAATGGGTTCTTTCAAAAGGGGACTGTTGCATGCGCGCTCCGTCTTATTCCAAAGAAGGTGAAGACTCTTCAGGAGTTGGGTCTCCCTCCCATACTTGAGACTTTCACAAGAAAAAAGCAGGGATTCTTTCTTGTGGTGGGTCCCGTTGGTCAAGGAAAGTCGACAACACTTGCTGCGATGATCGAGATGATCAATCGTGAGCGTTCAGAAAATATCATCACTATCGAAGATCCTATCGAGTATGTGTTTACTCCCGATCGCTCGATCATTAGTCAGCGTGAGGTGCGTTTTGATACGGCAGATTTTCCCGTTGCACTTCGCGCGTGTTTCCGCGAAGACATGGATATCATTCTTATTGGTGAGATGCGCGGGTTGGACACCATTGCAACTGCAGTAACTGCCGCAGAAACAGGTCACATGGTATTCTCGACGCTTCACACGAATAATGCCGCTCAGACCATTGACCGTATCATTGACTCATTCCCCGCGGATCAACAAGATCAGATCCGTGTTCAGCTCTCAGGCTCACTTGCGGGGATATTCTCTCAGCGCTTGATTCCAAATATCTCTGGCGGACAAGTGCCTGCGTACGAACTTCTCATCAATAATAATGCTGTTGCAAATCTTATTCGTGAGCGTCGTACACACGAGATCCCAATGGTCATTGAAACAGGTTCTGAGCTTGGTATGATCGACATGAATCGCTCGCTCGCTGAATTGGTCCGTGCGGGGGAGATCACTGCGGAGAATGCATATTTACATTCATTTAATCCGCGTGC
>DAIUCR010000019.1:6968-8543 GCA_036846065.1 Patescibacteria group bacterium
GTGCGGGGGAGATCACTGCGGAGAATGCATATTTACATTCATTTAATCCGCGTGCTCTTGAGCGCATGATCTAGCTAAAATCTCATATTTGGCACACTTCTTCGTTAGATACTCTGATGCTCGCGCAATGTATGTGGCATACATTTTGCTCCGCTTCTCGTATCTGCCTTGAATTGTGCTCAAGTATGAGATTTTATTTTACGGATTTGAAACATTATTCTCTTGCTTCGCGCACTACATTCCAAAATAAAAGAACTCATTTTGTGGTTTTTTGCATTGCTAAAACCAGTGTAACTACTCAGCAGCGGATCATTTTTCTTTTTGCTGTTGTATAATAAAGTCATCAACGTTATGATGATGAATATCTATGTTGTACCGATATAAAGCGATCGATCAATTAAACGAAGAAGAGAAGCAGGGGAATATCGAAGCGGCTACTGTTGATATTGCAATTTCTGCACTCCAGCGCAGAAAGCTCATCATCGTTTCTATCGTTCCCGCAGACCAGGTGTCATTCTGGGAGCGCGCAATGACTTCTGGACCAAGGGTGTCGTATCGCGATGTGGTCATCTTGTCGCGACAGATCGCAACCTTATTCAAAGCACAAGTCTCCGCACTTCGCGTGTTTCAACTTCTTGCGCTTGAGGCTGAGAACACAACTCTTCGCAGACGCCTCGAAGAGGTCGCCGAGGATATTCAGGGTGGTATGTCTCTCTCGAATGCACTCGGAAAGCATCCCGATGTCTTTTCTGATTTTTACGTGAACATGGTCCGCGCGGGTGAGGAATCGGGAAATCTTTCAAACACATTCAATTATCTTGCCGATTATCTCGATCGTTCCTATGAGCTTGTATCAAAGACGAAGAATGCACTCATTTACCCTGCCTTCGTTGTTGTGGTCTTTATTGTGGTGATGATCCTCATGCTTGTTGTGGTCATTCCAAAACTTTCGGCGATCATTCTTGAGACAGGAAAAGAGCTTCCGTTCTACACCAAGATCGTCATTGGTCTGTCGAACTTCTTCATTCACTACGGTCTACTCTTTCTTGTTGTACTTGTGACAGCAATATTTCTTCTTTGGAGATATGCACATACGGAGAAGGGGAAGAAATATCTCGCACACCTCTCGCTCTCTGTTCCTTATATTGGTGATCTCTATAAAAAGCTCTATCTCGCCCGTATTGCGGACAACTTAAATACCATGCTTTCTTCGGGTATTGCAATGGTGCGCGCAATGGAAATATCAGCATCAACCGTAGGAAATGAGGTGTATCGTTCTGCTCTTATGCAAGCCGCTCAAGATATTCGCGGCGGCGTGGCTCTTTCTGCTGCAATGGCAAAACATGATGTCATTCC
Organism: Patescibacteria group bacterium; assembly: GCA_036846065.1. Lineage (GTDB taxonomy): Bacteria > Patescibacteriota > Minisyncoccia > Phycocordibacterales > UBA6899 > MHLP01. The sequence goes on from DAIUCR010000019.1 coordinate 8,325, forward strand.
GGGTATCATGGTGCAGATGATCAAAGTTGGTGAAGAAACGGGTGAGGTGGGAAGTATCCTTGAAACACTCGCAAAATTCTATAAACGTGAGGTGGATACGGCTGTCGACACACTCATTAGTTTGATCGAACCGGCAATGATCATCCTTCTTGGTCTTGGCGTTGGAGGACTCCTGACTTCTATCCTTATGCCAATTTACGATATCGCAGGATCCTTCTA
>DAIUCR010000019.1:8643-20191 GCA_036846065.1 Patescibacteria group bacterium
GAGGACTCCTGACTTCTATCCTTATGCCAATTTACGATATCGCAGGATCCTTCTAGTTAAGAAGGCTCTGTCCAGTCTTTACTTTGTTGCTGTAGTTGTTTTTTGTGCAGCATTACACCACGAAGGGTCTTTCATTTTTCTAAGATGGGGCACCATTAAGAAAATTGGTCGCTCTACAGCTTGGTTAAAAATTTTCTTGCACCTCGAGCTGTACTCAATATAGGGTCATCTATTACCTTAATGGAAATAGGTGTTTCTTCTTTGTACTTATCCACAGAGTACCCAATTTACTTCATATTTTCCGTGGTACCATATATATATTGCTTCGAAACTCTGAGGCAAGGGTCCGTGACAATTTATTTTGACGAGCGAGGGTTCTGTGCACTCGTGCGCAATGTCTGAGTGACGTCGAAACAAAAGTGCCATTATTTATTCGTTATTAGTTCATAAGTATTTTTATGATGTTCACTTCAATTAAGAAGACACAGAAAGGTTTTACGTTGATCGAGCTCCTCGTGGTGATCGCAATCATCGGTATTCTTTCTTCAGTTGTTCTCGCATCGCTCTCAACAGCACGCCAAAAGTCTCGTGACGCAAAGCGTGTGTCTGACGTTGGTCAGATCCAGCTCGCACTCGAACTTTACTTCGATGCAAATCAGTCTTATCCATCAACCACACCAGGCATTGCAAGTACTGCAACGATCGACGGTGGTGTGCAGATCCTCATGAACAGTGGCTTCCTTCCAAAGGTTCCATTGCCTCCAGCAGGACCAGCAACGAATAAGTACTTCTATCGTGGTATCACTGCTGCCGGTGCAGAGTGTATCTCGACAACAGCATGTACGACCTATGCACTCGCTTCCACGCTTGAGCGTTCAGACAACACTGTGTTGACCGCTGATGCAGACGATACCGTCGTTGCTGCCGGTGGATTCGGTACATTCGCGAACACTGCAGCATCAGGTGTGGCACAGGGCCAGCTTGATACAAGTTTCACTGATTGTGCGACCGGCACCGCCGCTCCTGATCAGTGCTACGACTTGAAGCCATAATCCCTCACTCAGGGTTTTGCACGAACCACCCCGCATATTGCGGGGTGGTTTTGTGTATATGGGGGTTCCTTGTGTATGATACGGGACTTTTGTGGTAGTATTTATGTATAGTTTATTGTGTATGTATTATAAGTGGTTTTATTAGTTCATAAGTATTTTTATGATGTTCACTTCAATTAAGAAGACACAGAAAGGTTTTACGTTGATCGAGCTCCTCGTGGTGATCGCAATCATCGGTATTCTTTCTTCAGTTGTTCTCGCATCGCTCTCAACAGCACGCCAAAAGTCTCGTGACGCAAAGCGTGTGTCTGACGTTGGTCAGATCCAGCTCGCACTCGAACTTTACTTCGATGCAAATCAGTCTTATCCATCAACCACACCAGGCATTGCAAGTACTGCAACGATCGACGGTGGTGTGCAGATCCTCATGAACAGTGGCTTCCTTCCAAAGGTTCCATTGCCTCCAGCAGGACCAGCAACGAATAAGTACTTCTATCGTGGTATCACTGCTGCCGGTGCAGAGTGTATCTCGACAACAGCATGTACGACCTATGCACTCGCTTCCACGCTTGAGCGTTCAGACAACACTGTGTTGACCGCTGATGCAGACGATACCGTCGTTGCTGCCGGTGGATTCGGTACATTCGCGAACACTGCAGCATCAGGTGTGGCACAGGGCCAGCTTGATACAAGTTTCACTGATTGTGCGACCGGCACCGCCGCTCCTGATCAGTGCTACGACTTGAAGCCATAATCCCTCACTCAGGGTTTTGCACGAACCACCCCGCATATTGCGGGGTGGTTTTGTGTATATGGGGATGCTTGATGGGCTATGTGTAGAAACATCATAATATTCTACACATACTCCTCACTAATTTATTGATGGTCATGCTATACTCGTTCATATGGAATATGACATGATCATGATGTATGCTCTCATCTTTTTGTTGGGCATCACCATTGGAAGTTTTTTGAATGTTGTTATCTATCGCTTGGGAAGCGGAAGAGGGCTTGTTGGACGCTCGAAGTGCATGGCGTGCGGGAAGATCCTTAAGGCGCATATGCTCGTGCCGCTATTTTCATTTCTTGCTACAAAAGGGAAGTGTGGGTATTGCAAAACAAAGCTTTCGCCTCAGTATCCGCTCGTTGAGTTTGCGACAGGACTACTCTTTCTTCTTGTTGCTCATGTACATCAATTGAGTCTCGTTTCTTTTGATATGCATGCATGGGTCTTTGCCTCCATTGATATGGCAATATGGAGCATTCTTGTGGCGATCGGGGTGTATGATATGAAGCACAAGATCATCCCTGATCGCCTCTCGCTCTACTTTGCGGTCCTTGCCGGACTCACGCTCTTTTTGCGCTTTCATTGGGGACTGCTTTCTACCCCCTATATACCATTTCTTAACTCGGTTCCTTCGTGGATCGATCTTGCCGCTGCGCCATTCATTGCAATTCCGTTCGCGCTCTTGTGGTTTTTTTCCGGAGGGAGGGCGATGGGGCTTGGTGATGCAAAGCTCACGTGGGGCATGGGGTGGTTTCTCGGATTTTCTTTCGGGGTGAGTGCGACGATATTTGCATTCTGGATCGCCTTCATACCAAGTGTCATCTTGTTGTTACTTCCCAAAAAACACTTTACAATGAAAAGTGAGATACCATTTGGACCATTTCTTATTTTGGGAACATTATTGGTCTATGCGTGCGGTCTTGATATCTTGAGTTGGTCATTTTAGTCCATGAATATATTTATTGTTCAGAAAAGATCGACGAGATCCCTTGAGGGAGGTTTTTCGATCATTGAGCTTATTGCTGCGGTGTCGATATTCATTGTACTCACAACGACGCTGCTTTTTAATTACAACTCTTTCAATAAGCATGTCACCCTCGATACGCTTGCACATCAGATCGCGCAATGGGTGCGTGATGCGCAAGTTTCCGCAATGAGCGTGAAGCGTTCGAATACGAGTGCAACTCCGTTTCCTGGCTATGGGCTCCATTTTGATATGGCAACGCCGAATCAGTTCATTTATTTTGCGGATCTTGATGGGGATAAGACATATGATCCTCCGATACTTCCGGCAAAGTGTGGGGATGCTCTCGAGGAGTGTGAGAAGGGGATCAGTATGCTCAAAGGCAACACAATTGTCGCCCTGTGTGGTGAAGTAACTCTTCCCGCAATTCCTTCGCTTACGGCAACATGTGGTGGTACTTTGGGTACAAGTCAGGTGTTTGATGTCGTGTTCACTCGTCCAAATCCCGATGCAAATATCATTGGTGATCTGAATGGTGTAAGTTTTCCGACTGCCTACGACCGTGCTTTGGTCACGGTGAGTTCGCCACTTGGATATAAACGCACGATAGAAGTCTGGACCACGGGGCAGATATCTGTGCAATAATATGATGATGAACTTCATGAGACAAAAGACACAAAAGAAGGCGGGGTTCTCTTTGATCGAGGTTATTGTTTCGATGTCTATTTTTTTGATCGCCATACTTGTCATCATTGGTGCGCTCATTAGCTTGACCGATGCAAGTAGAAAAGCTCGCGCAATTCGTGTGGTGACCGACAACTTAAGTGCAGCACTTGATTCAATGTCACGAAATACGCGCATGGGTGGGTACTACCACTGTGGATGTGGTAATCCTACAACGCCGGGTGATACGACATTTCCCGATACTCCGCGCGACTGTGCGATGACCGATGCTCTTGGTGGTGGCGGCGATGCATGCTTCGCTTTCGAGGGTCAATTTGGTGATCCGAACGACCCCAATGATCAGATCGTCTACAGGCTCTTTGATAATCGTATTCAGCGCTCGGTGAATAGCGGGACAACCTTTAAGAATCTTACCGCACCCGAGATCCATATTGATACGCTTCGTTTCTATGTTCACGGTACTCAGCTTTCTCAAGATCAACCGATGGTGACCATGGTGCTTCGTGGTGTCGCATCGACCTCGGCGCGCACTGCGACGGATTTCAATATTCAAACAACGATCAGTAGTCGCACGCCTAATTTCGATCTCAATCCATAGTTATGTATCACATCAAAAACACAACAAAGGGTATGACACTTATCGAGGCCGTGGTTTCGGTGACGATCCTCACAGCCGCGCTCACGGGGCCGATGGTGCTCGCATCGCAGAGCCTAAAGGCGTCGCGCGATGCGCGAGCTGAACTCATTGCGACACAGCTTGCTTCAGAAGGTATTGAAGTGGTGAGCAGTATTCGCGAGAATAATTCCGCCGATGATCCACTTGCGACGCAAGATAATTGGATGACGCAAGACCCATCGGGCATCGCGCAGAATATTATCGACCTCTGTGATGATGGTGACGGTTGTGTCATTGACGTGACTGATCATGCTGGTGGGACGTGGGGGCTAAATACGCTTATTGCTTGTCCGTCAGGTGATTGTACAACTCTTGCTCCAGTGTATTATTACCCCGATTCTGGACTCTATCGCCAAAATGGAAGCGCCCTGTCGTCTCCTTGGGTGGAGACTACCTATCGTCGCACAGTAAAGATCGAAGGGATCGATGCGGGGATAAATTCACTACGACAGGCGCGCATTATCTCAACCGTCACATATCCGAGTTTTACAGGAAATCTCCGTACGATCACGCTTACTGAGGATATTTATAATTGGTTCCCTGCGCTCCACTAATCACTGTAACGTATGCAGCATTTCATTTTTTCAAACATCAAAATGAGGCAGAAAGAAGAGGGCGGATATATCCTGCTTCTTACGGTACTTATTGTGAGCATTATTCTGGCAATAAGTTTTGGTATTTACGCACTCAGTATCAAGGAGGTCATTCTTGCGTCATTCATGCGTGACTCACAGCGCGCATTCTCTGCCGCTGATCGCGCGGTCGAGTGTACGCTCTATTGGGATGTTGCGTATACGCAGAATGGAATGCCATATACTATTTTTGCGACGAGTACGGCGTATGTTGATCCGGTCAATTTGAGTGATGCAGAGTGTGATGGACAGCATTTAAATACGCTTCCTGACTGGGTCTCGATAAAGAATCCGACTGACGGGGTAACAACATTCTCACTCCCATTTAGTGACGGAACAAGAGCGGATGTGCGAGTTGAGAAGAATGATATTGATACGGTCATCCGTGTGAATGGCTATAATAATCAAGACATGACGAATCCTCGCCAGACCCAACGCACGATCGAGGTGCGAACGAATCTCACTGGTGATTAAGAGTCTCTCCTCACTGTTTCAGCACTTTTCCCGTTTTTTGGAAGATTTTTCTCCGCTCCTCCCTCGTGTATACTGCTAGGTATGAAGAAGGAAAAGGTTCCAGAAACTATCATTGCGCGCGCGAAAAGTTTGCGCGAACTTTTGGAATATCATAGCCATCGCTATTATGTTCTCGATACACCGGAGATCTCAGATGCTGCATATGATGCACTTTTTCAGGAGCTTGTTTCTCTTGAAAAAGAGTATCCCTCCCTCCTTACTCCTGACTCGCCAACGCAGCGTGTCGGTGGTGCTCCTATAGAAAAATTTGAAAAGGTTACCCATGAGGTAACACAATGGTCATTCGATAATGTTTTTTCTCCAGAAGAGTTCATTCAATTTCATGAACGCGTGACGAAGCATACCGGTAAAGAGCCGGAGTATATGTGTGAGCTCAAGATCGATGGATTCAAGATCGTGCTTACGTATAAAAAGGGCATACTTGTGACAGCCGCAACGCGTGGTGACGGTGTTATTGGTGAAAATGTGACGGAAAATATTCGCACGATACGCAGTATTCCACTTCGTCTCATGGAGCCCATTGATTGCGTTGTTGAGGGAGAGATATGGCTTCCCAAAGATGAGTTTGAGCGTATCAATCGTGAGCGTATGGAACGTGATGAGCAGGTGTTTGCAAATCCTCGTAATGCCGCCGCGGGGACCGTGCGACAGCTCGACTCGAAGATCGTTTCCGGAAGAAAGCTTGATAGTTTTATCTACGACCTTGCGCGTACGGAGGAAAGCATTCCCGAGACGCAGGAGAAGGAATTGCAGCTATTATCCGAATTGGGTTTTCAGGTAAATCCTGAGGCGCATCTTGCGACAAGTCCTGACGAAGTTGTTGCCTATTGGAAGAAGTGGAGTACAAGGGCGGATAAAGAACGTTACCTTGTCGATGGAGTGGTCATAAAAGTGAATGCACGAAAGGCGCAGGAGTCGCTCGGGTATACCGCAAAGGCGCCTCGATTTGGTATCGCATTCAAATTCCCCGCAGAAGAGGCGACGACGGTGATCGAGGATATTGTTCTTCAGGTGGGACGCACGGGTGTAGTGACGCCCGTTGCGCATCTTCGCCCTGTACGTCTTGCAGGCTCTGTTATTTCTCGAGCAACGTTGCACAACGAAGATCAAATTAAAAAACTCGATGTGCGCGTAGGGGATACGGTTATTCTCCGTAAAGCAGGTGACGTGATCCCTGAGGTTGTGCGCGTGATTACTGAATTGCGCACAGGGAATGAAGAAGTGTATCGTTTTCCAGAATACGTGGAGGCGTGCGGAGGTCCAATTGAGCGTATTCCTGGCGCTGCGGCATATCGTTGCGTTGATCGATCTTCATTTACACAGCTACTGCGTCGTCTTGAATATTTTACTTCACGCAACGCGTTTGATATCGAAGGTCTTGGTCCAAAGATCGTTGAGCTACTTATGCGCGAGGGCCTTGTTTCGTCTCCTGATGATTTCTTTACGCTCACAAAAGGCGATCTTCTTGAATTGCCGAATTTTGGAGAAAAGTCGGCAGATAATTTACTCCGTGCAATAGAGGAGCGACGCACGGTGTCACTTCCTCGTTTTCTTATTGGACTTTCTATTATGCATGTTGGTGAAGAGACTGCGCATGATCTCTCGGACGCGTTTGGTGATATTGCACATGTGCGCGAAGCAAGTATCGAAGAGTTGTTGAATGTCCCTGGGGTGGGGGATATTGTCGCACAGTCGGTGTTCTCGTGGTTCCGCGATGCTGAACACGTAAAGATGCTCGAGCGATTGCTCGCTCATGTGACACCGACCCCTGTTTCGCGGTCGAAGATAAAGAAGGAACACCCTTTGTATGGGAAAATCATAGTGCTTACGGGCGGACTCACGAATATGACCCGCGATGAGGCAAAGATGCGTATCCGTGAGGCGGGAGGAAGTATTTCAAGCTCTGTGTCCAAGGAAACCGATCTTGTTGTTGCGGGTGCGGATGCGGGTTCAAAGCTCGAAAAAGCAAAGACGTTGGGGGTTTCCGTGCTTACTGAGGAGGAGTTTCTGAAAATGCTCAAATAGTGTAGGATAGAAAACATGTTACAGCGAAATGACGTCGAACATTTAGGGCTTCTTGCGCGTATTGCCCTTTCCGAAGAGGAAAAAGATGAGTTCACTTCCGAGCTTGATTCGGTTCTTTCGTATGTCTCAGAGATCAGTAAAGTAACAACCGACGCAGACGCTGTTCCTTTAGTAGGAGAATTGCGTAACGTGATGCGCGAGGATGATGCGTTGAACCCTGGTGGTGAATTTACTGAAGAGATACTCAAGAATGCACCTGCTACTGAAGATGGATATGTAAAGGTAAAGCAGATCTTTTAGAGAGCTATGAATATCGATCCAACCACATTGACCATACGTGCTGCGGGGGAGGCGCTCCGCAACAAAGAATATTCCGCAGTTGAGCTCACGGAAGCTGTTTTGGTTCACGCAAAGAAAGAGAACGTCACGATCAATGCCTACGCTGAATTTTTTGATGATGCGCTCGAGCAGGCAAAGCATGCAGACGAACTGCTGAAGAATGGAAAAGGAACACCACTCACGGGGATACCTCTGGGAATAAAGGACAACATGCTTATGAAGGGGAAGCTTGCAACATCAGGCTCAAAGATCCTCGAAGGTCATCGTGGTGTATATGACAGTACTGTCGTTGCAAAACTCAAAGAAGCAGGTGCGGTCATTATTGGACGCACAAACATGGATGAGTTTGCGATGGGAAGTTCATCAGAAACTTGCGCATATGGTCCGGTAAAGAACCCCATTGATCCTACTCGTGTTCCTGGAGGATCTTCGGGTGGCTCAGCTGCTGCGGTTGCGATGGGAGGTGCGCTTGGAACACTTGGTTCGGACACGGGAGGCTCTATTCGTCAGCCCGCATCACTGACGGGTATCGTGGGATTGAAGCCAACCTACGGTGCGGTCTCGCGTTATGGTCTTATGGCGATGGCGTCATCGCTCGATCAGATCGGTCCATTCGCAAAGACGGTTGATGATGCAGAAATACTTTTTCATGCGATCGAAGGATTTGATCAAATGGATAGCACTTCAGTTCCGAATGAACACCCGCTCCGCACAAAGGGCGCGCTTAAAGAAAAATTAACTATCGGTGTCCCTGAGTCATTCATTGCGATGGATGGTATCGACGAGGATGTGCGTGCGAACTTTCGTGCAACACTTGAAGCACTAAAGAAAGAAGGTCATACAATAAAACAAATAGAGCTCCCATCACTTCCATACGCACTCTCTGTGTACTACGTGCTTATGCCCGCTGAGGTTTCCTCCAACCTCGCGCGTTTCGATGGTATTCGTTATGGTCTTTCTGTGGAAGCAGAGAAACTTATTGACGTGTACATGAAGACGCGCGGAGAGGGTTTTGGTAAAGAAGTCCGCCGACGCATTCTCCTTGGCACCTACGTGCTTTCTGCGGGGTATTATGATGCATATTACAACAAGGCTGTTGCCGTGCGTCGCACCATCACTCGCGAGCTCGAAGAAGCATTTAAGGGTGTTGATGTTATCGCAACGCCGACTTCGCCTGTCCCAGCATTTAAGTTGGGAGAAAAGACGGACGATCCGCTCCAGATGTACCTCGCAGATATTTTTACAGTTCCCGCTAATATCGCAAGTATTCCCGGCATTTCAGTGCCATCGGGGACGGTCGTGCGCGACGGTGCGAATCTCCCTGTTGGTATTCAATTCATGGCTGCACGTTTTAACGAAGAAGCATTGTTTGCTGCAGGTAAAAGTGTCGAAAAGACACGCGATGATATCGTATGAATGGGGACAAAGTTACATCAACAATAGGAGAGTTGCTGTTAATAATATTGGTGATCCTTACTATCTCCGGTGTGTTTAATTTTCTCTCGGGATTATTCACGGGAATCAATGTGGTACCTTTCTTCTCGTCATTCTTTTCGAGTCTTAAAGTTGTCGCGACATTTGTTTCGATGCTCGCGCTTGTGATCATCATATATTCATTCATGCGTATCTCTGAACTCTCCGCGCTTGAGAGTAAGAAGCTCGGCCTCGCACTCAATTGGTCTTCGGAACGGAAGCAAAAGAACGAGCGCTGGGAGCGCGTTGAGCAATACATGTCGTCACTCAATGTCTCTGATTGGAAGATCGCCATCCTTGAGGCGGACAACATTCTTGATGATGTGATCGAACGTATGGGATATAAAGGGGCGAACCTTGGTGAGCGCATGAAGAGCATCGAGGCGAGTGATTTTCCATACCTTGAAGAGGCGTGGCAGGCGCATAAAATGCGGAACACTATCGCACACAAGGGTACTGATTACGAGCTTACGCGCAGTGAAGCTGAACAGACGATCAATATTTATCACCGCGTATTCAAGGAGTTGGGGTATCTCTAAAAAAGCCTTGTTTTCCACGCGCCGGCGCGTGATATAATTAGTGCCATCGTAAGGCGTTGATTTAACAGAATAAATTTATCATATGGATGTACTTTTTATGTACGGAGGAGCGTTTCTTTTGACGCTCATCATTGCAAGTATTAAGCAGGTGAATCAGTGGGAGCGTGGAGTGCGTTTCACGTTTGGAGTGTTTACCAGTATCGCAAATCCTGGATGGCGTATTGTGATTCCCGTTATTCAAAGCATTCAAATGGTTGATGTGCGCCTGAAGACCGTTGATGTTCCTTCTCAAGATGCGATCACAAAGGATAATGTGTCTGCAAAGATAAACGCAGTCATCTACTATCAAGTGACCGATGCGGCAAAGGCGGTCATCGATATTCAGAATATCGATTACGCAGTGCTTCAGCTTGCACAGACAACGATGCGTAACGTTGCTGGCTCCGTCACGCTCGATGAGCTTCTCGCAGAGCGCCAGAAGATATCTGATCAGATCGAGGAAATTATCGACCACGCGACAAAAGGTTGGGGGGTTGATGTGGCATCGGTTGAACTCAAAGATATCGAACTTCCTCCCGATATGGTGCGAACGATCGCAAAACAAGCTGAAGCAGAGCGTGAGCGCCGCGCAGTGATTATTCATTCTGAGGGAGAGGTCTCTGCAGCAGAGAATCTCGCAAAAGCAGCGACAATACTTTCTCACAGTGATGGTGCTCTTCATTTGCGTACGCTTAATTCGATGAATGATATTTCTTCAGATCAATCGAATACTGTTGTTTTCGGTCTTCCTCTTGAGATCATGCAGGCATACGCGGGGTATGCGAAGAAGTAGACAGGTTGTAGGATTATTAGAAACAGAAAAGCACCCAATAGGGGTGTTTTTTGCTCAGCGCTAATTTGTCCATCTTTTGACAAAAAAATATCTTGTGTTAATAAAAGATCAGAGCCAATCCTGAGGCTTTGTTCGGGAATTACAAGGAGACAGTGATGTCTATATTGTATAAGAGGGTCAAATTGTTGGTTTCTCGTCATTATTCACATGGAGGCGACGGGCTTGAGCGAGGAGGGTTGGTGTTCTTTCGTTCGATGCATGAATATCAAAGACTTGCGAGTGAGCGGAACTGGAATGACCCAACAGGTAAATCGTTTGGAACAAGCTGGTGCGTTAAACCTATCGAGGTCGAAGCGCTCATCCAGCATAAGCACCATGTGAAATTCTTATCAGGCGAAGCTCTTTCCTTAGATAAAGTATTCTTCGCGGGAGCGAATGTTGATATGATCAAAAATATCGGAGGTTGGTGAAGAGTGGGGCTGCTTGTAAAAAGCAGTCCATTTTTTATAGATTGAGAACCTTCTTTGTCGAGATATCAGTGATTGAGGGGACACAAAGGGAAAACTTGCTATATCAATTCAATATGTATTCCGATCACGCCATACTTACCCTCGTCCTCTTTGCTGTAGTATTCATAAATAGAGAATAGATCTTCTTTTGTTGACTCACCAAATAGAGATGGTTCATGCGAAGAAAATAGTTGATCAAAAGTTTCATAGACATCTATGTTCGTAACTTTTGTAAGTAAAATTTCTTCGCTTTCCCGAGAACAAAACTCAACCTCATCACCAACTTGTATTTTTTGCCTTTTCTCGTCAAACAGTCGTGATTCGATCTTTTTATTTCCCGACTTGATCAGGTCAAAAGGTTCTTGATGAAGATTCATTGTGTGTCTTGTCATTACATTCATTATACCACTTCGGAGTGGCGGAATAGGAACTCTCTGCTACCGCCGCGGGTGATATTCAATCTCGAAGCACCACAAGAGTATTTCCATTTTTCTAAAAAGAA
>DAIUCR010000020.1:0-18490 GCA_036846065.1 Patescibacteria group bacterium
CCATAGAGCGGGTTTTCATAGATAATATCGGTTGATGACGCAACTTGATCAACCATGGGAATCTTTGGGTTTTGCTCCTTGAGTAAATTCATATATCCAAGCGCCGCCAACACGAGCACGGCGCCGACGCCCGCAATCATGCCAAATACTACCTTTGTGTGTTTTATATTCATCATATTCTTGTTGGAGTCATAACCACTAGATTCGCCTGCGACGACATGCAAAATGCGGTCGCGAACTTTATTTACTATAATACTTTTTCAGGGTCGAACAAGCATCAAAAAGTGACAATTTCTTTTTATATTGCCAGACTCTTGTTTTTACCATACTTACCATAATGAAATACCCAAGGGACCACACTCAATTAAAAACGGAAAACGGAGATAGGTACAGTATTTTCATTTTTTGCGTGTTGCAACAAGTATCACAACCTCTTCGGACGCCCAGATGTACGCACCATACTCTCTTAAGCGGTGTTTGCCGACAAATACCTAACTCAATGATCCCTTCCGTATGGCGTCCCCCGCCCGTACGCTCTGGCATGCCTCCGACAAGGTGTCTTCATTATCGATGGTGTCGCCGATGGCGAAGTGGTTCATGTGAGGCATGATTTATATCACGCCATGAGATTTACTAGAATACCGTACTCATCCCTATTTCTATTTCCAGTCATCCGAGGCTACTCTTGATGGTTACCACAAAAAAAATTTGTGCCGTCTCGGGAGCGACACCCGAGCACCGCTTTGTCTATTGTTTTTTAAACAAATACAGATATGTTCCGTACCCACCACTCACCATCTCTTCCTTGGGAACAAATTTTAATGATGCGGAATTTGTGCAGAAACGGCGACCACCCTCCTCTTGGGGACCATCTTCAAAAACATGCCCCACATGCCCCGCATCACTCCGTATTTCCGTCCGCGTCGTCGATAATGAATTATCCTCATGCATCGTTACTGAATCATCATCAATCGTCCTCCAAAAGCTCGGCCATCCTGTCCCAGAATCATACTTATGGGTACTGGAAAAGAGCGGCTTCCCCGTCACAACATCAACGTATATACCGTCGGCTTTGTTATCCCAATACGCATTATTAAACGGCGACTCAGTGCCACTTTCAGCAACCACGTGGTATGCCAATGGGTCTAAATTCTTAAGCAGTTCTGCGATCTCTTCATCAGAGTAGTTATAATCACCCTTCTTTGATACCTCGTTTTTATCCATAGATTTTGTCTGTTCAGATTCCAAGAATTGTATTGCAGCATCCTTTGCCCACGTCTCTTCGATGAATCCCGATCTGCCAGAGCCTTTTTTGTATCGCTCATAATGGTCAGACGCTTTTTTGTAGTAATCCTGATGATATTCTTCAGCCTTAAAGAATGTAGTAAACGGAAGTATCTCTGTCGCAATTGCTTTATTAAACAGACCACTTTTTTCTAATCGCACTCGAGCATCTCGAGCTATTATTTCCTGCTCCTCGTTCTGATAGAATATCGCGGTTGTATACTGAAATCCCCTGTCCGCAAACTGCCCCTCAGTATTTGTTGGATCAATGTGAGACCAGTAGATATCCAAGACTTTTTCAGTCGAAATAATACTTGAATCATATGTTATCTGTACTGCTTCACGATGCTTTGTAGTCCCCTTTGCAACAGCAAGATACGACGCGTTCGATTCCTCACCTCCCGCGTACCCAGAAACAGCATCAATGATTCCTTGCTCTTCCTGAAAATACGCCTCAGTACACCAAAAGCATCCTCCTGCTAAGGTTATCGTTTCGTATGAGGTATTCATTGTATTTTTTTCTTGAATAGAATTATTTTTAGGAGCAAATTTCTCGATCAGTGAATCCTCCAGTTGGATCGTTGCCCCATAACCAGAATCCAAAATAAAGGTTTCTATTTTCTTGTCATAGCCAGTGAGCACGGCGATACCAACAAGGATAATGAGTGCTCCAAATACTTTTTTTATTGTGCCCGTTGTCTGCATGTGTGCAGTGACCTTGTTCACAATCTGCTGACCAAAGTACGCAATGAGGAGCAACGAGATTGCTAAGCCGAGAGTAAATCCAAGAAGGTAGAGAAAGCCAACAATAAATGTTGCAGGGAGAACGGTCGCAATAATAAAGAGATATGTTGGGGAACAAGTAGTAAATACGGGACCCAATGCAAGCCCAATCAGCATGTCTCCCTTATAACTTTTCTTCTGATATCCCGCTCCAACGGCCCTGTTGCTGATCAGGCTTAGTTCATTGATATACGGTATTCGCATCCAAAATGATGGGAATATGATCACGATACCCACAAGAACTATTACTATTCCCGAAAAGCTTGTCCAGAAACTTTGCGGGATGCTAATGAATAGTGTGGTCGCCTTTAGGAGTAATGTGAACAAAACAACCGATACAGAGAGCGAGCCAATTACCGTAAGCGCGCGTTTTGAGACTCCTCGAGATCCCTCTTCCGACGCTCCAATAACCACGGGGAGTAATGGCAATATGCACGGCGCGAGCACCGTGAATATTCCCGCGAGAATTGAGATGATGAAGAAAACCATATTACTTTATTTCCGATACCAAACTAGACAATTTAGGGCTTCCGCTCCATTTCTTGATCAAGTTTCCATCTTTATCAACCTGCACAAGTGTGTGTTGAGTGGTAACACCATACTTCTTTTTTAGTTCTATTTCTTTATCGTAATCGACTTTCAAAATACTCACTCCTTGAGGAATCAAACTCACATTGCTTTCGATGTCTGAGCTAAGACCTCGACATGATGGGCACCATGAAGCATAGAAGAAGAGCACAACATCTCCCGTTTCGGCTCGGGCGACCTTTTCCATCGTATACGCTTCATAAGTGCCGGCCACCATCGCCGCCTCGCCCTTTTCCATTCCTTTATCCACCATACTTGCCTCCTCATTTTTCATTATTTCATCCCCCTTCATCGCGATGTCTTCCACTGTGGAGCCAGTGTCTTTTTGCATTATTTCAGAATCATCTGTTTTCTTGTCCACCATCGTATCACCGATATTTGCCATAACAACAACCCAAGACATCACCGCAGTGATAATAATTCCTATGATGACTTTTATATTTTTGTTCATAAAATATTTGTTAACTCTTTATTGTTTATATACCCACCAGTATAGACAAAAGAAAAACAAATGTAAAGTATACTTTACATTTATTTTAGTGAACAACCTTAATATTGGCTATTAGAGATTCTTATCACTCCAAATTCGAGTACCAATCTTTACCACGATCATCACAATAAGAGCAATAACAAGCCACGGATCTACGGCATGAGTATACCCCTGAATCACAATACCAAGGGTGAGCACCGCTGCTCCCGCAAGAAATGCATTTCTTCCCGCAAGTGTGCGGTGCTGGCCATCACGCTCGTCAATCATATTCTCACGAAGAATGAAGCTTGCGAATATTCCAAAAAGTCCAAGAGTGACAGCGAGCATACACATCACCATCATGTCTGGCATCCAGAAATGGAAAGGATTAAGTAGTAAAACTGCGAGTACCACAAGGGCTACAGTAACACTGGTCTCTTTTAGATTATTTTTCATAGGATATTTTGAATATTTTCTCGACAGGCATCTTAAAGAAACCAGCGATTTTTAGAGCTAGTAAAATTGATGGTGCGTAGTTCCCTTTCTCCAAAGCAATGATAGTCTGACGACTAACATTCACTTTGAATGCAAGATCCTCCTGCGTCACGCCCATCTCTGCTCGGTATTTGCTTACTTCATTTTTAATCTTCTCTTGCATGCATTTTGAATAGATTGATTATACATACTAAAACGGAATACGTAAAGTCATCTTTACATATCTTGAAACAGGTAAGACTTAAGGCGGAATCGTTATTTTCTAGCTATAAAATGAAAAACATGCCAGTGCTTCTCCCTCCCAACGGCAGTAGCTCCGTCTTTTTCTTCTTCTTTAAATTCCAAAATCTCTAATCCTGATAAAAGTTTTTGTGCCTCTTCTCTCGTTTGAAATACAAGTTTTGTATCTGGAGTATTCCACTCATCTTGTGTGCCGAAGAACTGACCGACAAAAATACCGTCCACCCTTAAAGAATTTTTTACTTTTTCGATAAACGCAGAAAAATTCTCTGATCCATGGAAAGGCAGCGCATATTGAGCATTTATAAGATCGTAGTGATCCTCTTTAAAATCAAAATTTTGGAATGAAGAAATAACTAATTCAAATCTTTCTGGGTCTAATGTTTCTGCAAAAACTCTCGTTTGCACTGAATTATCGATCGCAGTTACTTTTTCAAAACCATCCACAAGTAAAAAAGCTGACTCAACCAGCGTCCCCGCACCGATATCGAGGGCTGACTTCTTTTTTTTACAAAAAGAAACCGCCCGAACAAGTTGCTCTCTTGGTTTTCGGCCCGCATGTTTTTTGTAATAGATGTCCCAATCTGACATATTTTTATACTCCTTGGAGCACGAACCTATTCTAGACTGCTGCGGGTCAGGGACTCGGTCACGAGTTACTAAGTATTTTACTCCATGTATTCGTAAAATCCTAAGTACTCTCGACCCCGGCTCGGCCAACGCCTCTTACGCTACGCTCCAGAGTCGGCTTCGCGGCCTCCGCCCTTCGAGCCCCTAGCCTCAGGTAAAATAGTAAAACCCCAACGCTCTCGCGTCAGGGCTTAACTATTTTATGCTGCGGGTCAGGGACTCGAACCCCAATACCATGCTCCAGAGGCATGTGTCCTACCATTAGACGAACCCGCAATATTTATCACTCACCTGAGCGTCTGCCTATCATACTGAAATTTCTGTTTTTTTCAAGGAATACGGGAATGTTATACTTTTAAGCATGGCAAAGAGCAGCGAATTCCACGATTATGTCATTTATGATCTCATGGGTGATGACCCGCACATCACCACACGCAAAATGTTCGGCGGGTATGGACTCTATAAAGACAGTATCATATTTGGCATCATCGTGGAGAATACTCTTTATTTTAAAGTAGATGAAAGCAACAAAGCAGCATATGAAGAATATGGGAGCAAGCCATTCCATTACTCAAACGGCACAAAGGAAGTCGTCATGAGCTACTTCGAAGTTCCCGAAACGATCCTTGAGGACCGCGAAAAACTCTTTGAATGGATCGATCAATCGACCTACATATCAAAAGAGCGTAAAACAAGAAAGACCCGATGATTCGGGTCTTTCTTGCTTGATCAAGTGTACGACTATTCCATGGTCGCCTCCCCTGCGATACGTGCACTCCTGAGACTATTTGCAATGATTTCGAAGATATTTGGAATACCGAGTCCTGCGGCGATCGTCGCTTGCGTTGTTGACGCAGTTACGGTTGTCGACGCCATACCCTCCTTTTCCATCTTATTCTGTGTAGCAAGCGCACGAGCGATGTCTGACTGGATCGACTCACGAGCCGCATGCTTCTTCATGAAGATGTGATACCACGGATATGCGACCGCAACATCCCCTTCTTTATTCACTGACACGCGCGTGGTGATCTTTGTATTAATGAAACCAAGAAATTCTGCAGGCTCATCATATTCAACATTTACGACACCATCAGCAACTTCTACTTGCTTCAGTGATTCATCCTCCCTTGCCTTTGTGCGAACGAAGGTCTTAAACTCCTCCTCGGTGCGAACGTTTTTTGCCGCGCGTACTTCCATCATCACCTCAGCGCCGATGGTGGGATCTTCATCCTCATTTCTCTTAAGTTCTTTCTCCTCCATGCGAAACTGCACATGATCAAACGCGTCATCCACGTCGTCACTCTCACCATAAAGTGTCGGGGTTTCAGCCTGTTCTCGCTCAACATTTTCGTTTCTTTCTCTTTCCCCCTCTCCATCTCCGCGAGTTCCATCATCCGTCGTTGACACAGCATCATCTTCTTCTTTGTCAGCATCATCTCCACCTCGTCCAACCGAGGAAGTCTCCGTGACTCTCACTTGACCAACCTGCACGTCAACGCTCGTAAGCATGGGGACACCTTGTTCTGCCTGAGCAAGTGGGGCGAACGCGAAGAGCGCCAACACACCAAGAGTGACCGTCTGAATTCTCATGTTCTTCATATAAATTAGGACTAGACCTTATAAAAAATAAATTACTCTCGCTCGCGGTGCGCGATACCAAACATCACGGTTGCGAAGATGATCATGTACATCACGAGACCAAGCATGCAGGTGGGTACGCCGAATGTATATGCGGCAAAACCATTCTTCATGAGTGCGGGAAGCTGGATCGCAGAGAAGTACCCTGAGAAGAGGATACCTCCAAACGAAACACCTGCGATGCCGAGCATGCCCTTATGCATATCTATCCGCTTCTTCACGATCAAGATCGAAAGGATGGTCAAGGCAGAATAAAAGATGAAGCCATAGACACAAACGGGGAATCCGAGGAGATACGGACATCGTTCGATCACTGCACAACTTCCGGTCAATAAGGGTACCGCAGTTAAATACCCCGCAAACAAGACGCCCGCGATAGAGAATCCAGTTATAAGTTTTATCGACAGTGGCATGCGTTCTTCCATGGGAATTGAAGGTTAACTTCTATGCCCACTATTATACGCCGAATGTGAAAGGAGAAAAGGAGGCAGCAACATTAAGCCTTATTATTTCTCATTTTTCTGTATTGCAAGGAGTTCGCGCAATTCACAATATTCTTTTACTTTTTGCAGATCACCTTCTCCAAGCAATTTCCAGTACGTCTCATCCATCACCCCGCGAGAGCGATCATAATACTCTTTCTTGATCTCATCGATCTTTTCTTTGAGTGCGGGCTCTTTCGCAGCAAGTGCTTCGGCCTTCGATGGATCAGTGAGCAATAATGCGGCGACCTCTGCACGATCTTCGGATGGTTTTGAGCGTGCATACGCCGAGGGAAATCCTTCTCTGCGCATACTAAATACATCCGCAGCGGTCACACCCCTAAAATCAGCACCCTGAAGCTTGCTTTCCTCCGCCCATCCTGCGTTAAACTCTTGATCATGAATATGCGGATCGGACTGATGATAGAACTCATGGTGAAACACGCGTTCCACCGTCGAATCATTATCCCATCCGAATTTTTCTGTTACATACGTGATGGGATGCTCTTTACTGATCACGATCTGATCATGATTACTGGATTTAAAATAACCATTTGTTACCGCAAGCGGATCTTTGGAATTCTTATCTTCATACCACTTCACCCCATTCACAAGATGCAATCCTGCTTTTTCGACATAATTCTTAGGATAGCGTCGTGTCGCACCAAGAATATCTTCCGCAAAGTCCCTCTGCTCTGAGAGAGACAGCTCTCGACTTGAACCTTCAGATAAAGCGAGTTTATTAAAATCTAACTCAATTCCATATTCTTCTTTTAATGCTTCGCGATATTCCGCAAGCTCTTTTTCGAGCTGCTCGGGAATAACCTCTTCTTCGAACAACTCTTTCAGTGGTTGCCCTCCCACGGCCACAAGCGCAGTAGCACCAAGCATTCCTTTCAAAAATCTTCTCCTTCCTTGGTCGACGGACTCCTCCATAGTTTCATGCACTACATCCACCCCTGGTGCACACTCTTCTTCGTAAACACGTTGCTCATCTGATTTAAATTCTTCCATGGAGATACTTGGGTGATGCGGAGATGTTACTTCTTTTTGCTTGCAGCTTTCACAAATGCATCAAAGAGTGGGTGTGAAGTGAGCGGACGGGCGGTGAATTCAGGGTGTGCCTGTGTGCCAAGGAAAAATGGGTGCTTGGACTTTGGAAGCTCGGCTATCTCCATCAATTTTTCATCGGGAGAGATTCCTGAAAAGACGAGACCTGCTTTCTCCAGTGCGGCAACATACTCGGGGTTTACTTCATAGCGATGACGATGACGTTCTTGGACCATCTCAGCTCCATAAGCAGTGCGAGCGACCGTATGCTCTTTAAGATATGCAGGATACACACCAAGACGCATGCTTCCACCATAATCCTTATCTCTGAGCTTGCTCTTCTGGTCAGGCATAATATCGATGATCGGAAACTTTGTCTTTGGGTCGACCTCGACAGTGTTTGCACCCTTGAGCCCAAGCACATTGCGCGCATACTCCACGACCATAAGCTGCATACCGTAGCAGAGTCCGAAGTACGGAATCTTGTGCACACGCGCATACTCAATGACGCGGAGCTTGCCTTCGATACCGCGAGAGCCAAATCCTCCAGGCACAATGATGCCGTCATACTTCTTGAGTGCCGCCAGATTGGCCCGTGGGCCCTCAAATTGGTCTGCTGCGATCCAATCGATGATTGGCTTCTTTCCTGCATGATATGCGGCATATTTGAGCGCCTCAATGACCGACAGATAGGAGTCTGCGAGCACAAAATCGCCCGTAGCGAAGTATTTTCCCACCATGCCGATATGGAGCTCTCCTTTCGTATTATGCACCTTGCGCACGAATGACTTCCATGGAGTGAGATCGGCGGGTTTCTTTGGCTTTAGCTTGAGTATTCTCATCACCGTCTCCGCAATGTGGTCATTTTCAAAATTGAGCGGCACATCATAGACACTGTCCACGTCGGGAGCGGAAATGACCTGCTCGGGGCGCATGCCCGATGATGCAGCGATCTTCTCCTTGCGCTTTGTGTCGAGAGGCACTTCGCCGCGCGCGATGATAATATCTGCTTGTACACCGTATGAATTTAAGGTGCGCACTGCGTACTGCGTCGGCTTTGTCTTCATCTCACCCAACTTCCCCGGAACAGGTAGGTACGAAACAAGCACAAAGAGTACGTCATCGGGGTTTGCCATCTTAAGTGCACGTGCGGCCTCGATGAACATCACACTCTGATATTCTCCGAGTGTGCCACCGATCTCAATGAGTGTAATATCACTTTTATCCACATCGCCCGCCGCTTTGATGCGCGCAATGACCTCTTCGGGAATATGCGGAACAGGCTCAACACATTTTCCGCCATACCCAAGTGCACGCTCGCGATCGATGACGCTTTTGTAGACCATGCCGCCCGTCATGTAGTTCTCAGAGCCGAGATCACGCCCAAGGAAGCGCTCGTAGCTTCCCATATCTTGGTCGGTCTCAAGGCCGGACTTGAGTACAAAGACCTCACCGTGCTCGGTGGGATTCATCGTCCCAGCATCAACATTCAAGTATGGATCTATTTTGATGGGAGATATCTTAAAACCGCGCGACTGGAGCAAAAGCGCAAGCGATGATGTCGCCACTCCTTTCCCCACCCCGCTCATCACACCACCTACCACAAAAATATACTTATGTGCTTTTGCCATAATATTTGAAACGACGATCTGTCCGCCGCGATCACATTAAACTTTTAAATATCTCCGCACCGCCAAGAATGACGATATTGCCCCCAGTGCTACTCCCGTACACACGAGTACAAAGAATATCTGATTCAAGTGTCCCACATAATAGAAGAAGAGGTCTATTCCACCATAGAAGCTTTCCGTTGCGCTCTTCAACCACAGTGTTGCAGGATAAAGGAGCGCTGTTGCGATGATCGCTGCGACGATGCCGTACATCATTCCCTCCACGATGAATGGTCCGCGAACGAACATATTATTTGCACCGACAAGGCGCATGATCGCTATTTCTTCGCGAGAAATGTATATTGCAAGACGAATAGTATTGAACGTGATCACGATCGCGATCACGATAAGCAAGATGAGTATTGCGAATGAGACACGTTCAACGCCATGAGTGATAGCAGTGAGCTTATCAATAACAACCTTATTTTTTCCGTAATTCACGTTATAGATAAGATTCGTACCCGGACCAGCAGATTCCTGATCACTCTTGATACGCTCTGCGATCGCCTCATATTGCGCAGTATCCTTTGCGCTGATATTCAGTATCGCTCCAAGTGGATTGTCGGCAAGTTCGTCGAGTGCTTGGGTCATGAGGTAATCATTCTCGTGGCGCTTCTTGAAATTTTCGATCGCCTGATCACGTGAGACATATTCCACCTGTGCCACCTCGGGCATATCTTCAAGCGCGCGCTTCATGATGAAAATATCAGACTCTTGCGCGTCGGGATTGAAATAGACATTCACGTCGACTTT
Organism: Patescibacteria group bacterium; assembly: GCA_036846065.1. GTDB lineage: Bacteria > Patescibacteriota > Minisyncoccia > Phycocordibacterales > UBA6899 > MHLP01. The sequence continues at coordinate 10,083 of DAIUCR010000020.1, forward strand.
AGCTTTTATCTCTTCGAGCGATGACTGCAAAAAGACCGAGGAAAGGATGGTTGAACCGACAACAAAAAGAGCGACCGTAGTGACAAAGATCGCTGAGAGTGACACGACCGCGTTTCTCCAAAAATTAATGAAGCCGGCCTTAATGATGCGGCGAGTGTTCGTGAAAACTGACATGCATACTATTTTCGCATGAATGACGCGCGGTCGCAATGTTAAAAAATAAAAGGCATCAAAGCATCACAAAGTACAATATATTCTCACGCCCCAGAGGAGAATGAAATTCGCCCAAATCTTTGTTATCCTCTGATATTTCAGAGGCAGAACGAGGAGGCAAGGAAAAATGTTTGGGAGATGTATATATGATACTTCGACCGAACTTTTGACGCAGGCGACAAAGTTATGCACTGAAATATTAGAGGATATACTTGCCGTGCTTGTCGTCGCGGATGACCTTCCCATCATCCATCGTAATAACACGACGCTTGAGTGCATCGATAATACCCTTATTGTGCGTCGTCAAAATGACCGTCGTACCCATATCATTGATCTTCTTCAATATCTGAATGATGTCGTATGTATTCACAGGATCAAGGTTTCCTGTCGGCTCATCGGCAATGAGCACATCCGGCTGACTGATGATGGCGCGCGCTATCGCAACACGTTGCTTTTCCCCACCAGAGAGCTCGCTTGGAAAATGGAGTGCCTTACTCGAAAGATCCACAAGCTCAAGCACTTGAGGCACGTCGGAACGTATCTCTTCGTCAGTACGACCCGCAGCCTCCATCGCAAATGCGATATTTTCATACGCAGTCTTATTGGGAAGAAGTCGAAAGTCCTGAAATACCGTACCGATACGTCGGCGATAATCAGGAATATATGGACCTTTGATGCGATGCACGTTCGTCGACTCAAAGAATACTGAGCCGGAGGTCGGACGATCTTCGGCAAGCAACATACGGAGGAGCGTAGTCTTTCCTGCTCCCGAATGACCAACAATCGAGACAAATTCTCCAGATTCGATACCGAATGTCACATCAGAAAGTGCAGCGTGATCCGAATACAATTTCGTGACGTTGTCGAAAAAAATCATAGTACACAGTATACCGCACATTGCCTCTTTTTTAAAAGACGCGGAACGCACATTTTGCATAGAAACGACACATTCGCTATAGTTCTAAAAGACTTATCGTACAAACAAGGAGGGCAAAATGAAAAAGAAACGTTCTCATGTTCTCGAGGGTGACGACCTGCTTCCCCTATTCAAGCGAGCGATCACCGAAGCAAGCACGCAACAATCCATCTGTCTCATCACGCACAAGAAAGACAAGGCGGCGATCGTCTCCGCAATGTGGGTGCCGCTCATTACAAGACTTGCAAACAGCAAATTCAAAAAAAATGAGATCAGTCTCCTCTTGCAAAAATTGAACGATGCGAAAACACCCAAAGAGATGTCTCACGCACTCGCAAGCTGGGCAGAAGAACTCAAATAAAAATTAAAAAGAAGTCACATGACTTCTTTTTTTATCCAACTTGGAAATCTTATGATTATGATTGTGGAAGGTTCTTTTCCGCCTCGATGAACACATCAAGATCACCTTCTTCAAGGACCTTATCCACGTTCGACGTCTCAACAAGAGTACGATGATCTTTCACCATCTTGTACGGATGAAGTACGTATGAACGTATCTGGTTCCCCCACTCCACCTGTGTCGTCTTTGATATATACATCTTTTCTTTTTCGGCGTCAGAGAGTGACTCGCGCAAATGGTGCACCTTCGCAGTGAGAAGATCTATCGCATGTTCGCGATTCTGAAGCTGGGAACGCTCGTTCGATGCATGTACCGAAAGCCCCGTTGGTTCGTGGATAGCGCGCACCGCGGTCTCGCGTTTATTCACGTTCTGCCCACCAGCACCACCCGAGCGTGCAAACTCAAGGCGCACTTCGGCTTCCGGAAGCGGAGTGATCTCCCCTTTCTTGAAACGCGGAATAACCTCAACCATAGAGAATGAAGTGTGTCTTTTTGCGTTCGCATTAAATGGAGAGATGCGGACCAAGCGATGCACGCCCGACTCTCCCTTCAAGTCTCCATATGAACCTTTGCCATCTATCTCAAAAGTGATGTTGCGATATCCACCGTGATCATTCTCGTTTGCATGTACAACCTGATACCCCCATCCTCTGCGTTCACAGTATTTGAAATACATTCGTACGAGCATGCCGGAAAAATCTTCAGAGTCATCACCGCCCGCACCAGAAAATATTGTCACAACAGCGTCAGCGCGATCATATTTTCCGAGACCTTCTTGCGCATCCTTCAATTCCTGAAGTTCTTTGATCATCGCCTGCGCTTTCCCAACATCCGCCCAGAAATCATGACGAGTCATCGCCTCTTCAATTTCGCTAATACGTGCTTCACGCTCGTTCATATGGCTATTCTTGCATATTTCACAAGGAATATAAACAGCAAAAAAAAGTTAGGCCACATATAAAAATACCGGAGCAATGCTCCGGTATGAATTCAATATAGAGTGGAATGAGTGGGCGGCAGGCCGTCCAAATATTTCCATACGTACATGTATTTCTTTATGTAGAGATGTGTCTCGTGATTCATAACACTTTTCGCATGCACATGTGTTTTCTTTTTCTTAAGGGTGACGATCCGTCGCACACGCTCGAAGAATTTTTTGGGTAGTTCGATCTCGTCTTGCCCAAGATCAACGTTATGCTTTGTAATAAGATCGTAAAGCTGTCGCGCACCACCTCCGCCTTCATTGTATGCCGCCACCGGATAGATTCCTCCGAGCTTTGGATTCTTCAGATACAGATCCTGCACCTCACTTAATTGCGCGAGCTCAAGATCAAGAAGGCAGATCGCCGCCTTAAGCACATTACGCAAGTCGCGTGTCCCGTCTTCGAAATCAGGATGGATATGCGCATTTGGATACGAACGCACGACAAGGTCATACGTACCGTTTCCATTCTTATTGGTAAATTGCAGCGCACCGATAGCGTTTGCACTCGATACACTCCAATTGAATGCACGACCTCTATTGAGTGCATATTCGATAAATATCGCATTTGTCGCCTCTTCGGGGTCGGCAATAAAGCGCCCATCATCAGTCTGCTCGATCGCCGCAAGTATCATTGGCTGCTTCGGATGAATGACCTCACTTACCAACTTCGCAGGATACGCGCGCGAAAACACCTTTGAATGAAGAAGGTCAGTAAATACCGCATCAAGTTCACTCCGCAAAAAATTCGCGCCAACATCCCTGAGTTCTTTATCGCGAAAATCCGATTGATACGGAGTGTAATTGATCGCCCGCGCACTCGAAATGATCTCATGAGCAGTGTGCTTGAGCGGATCTTTTGTGAACCATGCATGACGATACCTATAGATGGTCAACCTTTCTCCTTGTTGCGAAAGATCAAATGTGAGCCGCGCAATACCGCGCCCAGCAACATGCTTGATCTCATACCCCTCGGTTGAGACCCATGCAGGAAATTTCTCATATGTCGCAGGGACGGGATATTTCACAAAGACCTTTACAACATGCCACGTTTGATCACTTTCCTTAAACGCACAAAGATACACCGGACGAGCGACAATGCGATTTACTCGAGAGACGTACCGCCTCTTCACTCGCTTTCCATTCTTACCATTCTTGAATACGGTAGTGGTTACTTTCCCTTCTTCGGTAATGAAAGAGAGTTTTTGATCAGCACACAATTCGTCTGCTTCGGCGACCTTCTTTAAAACATACTCTGCGCGCGTAGGTGGAGGCGGAAGTGCCCTCCACTCTTTTATGGGATGAGTAACCTCTGCTCCACCAAGAGAAGGAGCGAAGAGCAGTCCGATCAATAAAACACCGGAGAGAATTTTCATGAACTACCTCTCTTTTCAAATAACTATCCTTCTTTCAGAGTATAGGAATAGTAGAAAAACAAAACCCCGCAAGAATACGATGAAATATCGTTCTTGCGGGGTCAATAGACTACGGAGTAGTCTTCAAAAGGTACAAATCAGGTTGTGATTGGAATTCAGGATCTTTCTTCTGCTCAGGATCCTTTAATAAGGGAGGATGTTCACCATTTCCACCACCATTCCGTGGAGCGTGTGGGGTTTCTCCATCAACACCTTTTCCAGATTCAAGTTCACCTTTCTCCAGAACGCCTTCGAGTGATTCAAGTGGGGTACTCGGGTCATATGGATCGATGACTGAAGGAGCATCTTCGTCTGGCAATGCTTCCGGTTTTTGCACGGGTATATATCTCGACAGCTCTTCTTCCGAAAGCGGATGGAGCGGAACAAATGTATTCCCCGCCGCAAGAAGTCCACGATTTTTCTTCAGATAATCAAGGATGCTTACTACGGAGTTTGTCCAAATACGTCCACCCGTCTCCCCAGAGCCCAAAGAATGCTTATTGTCTTTACCCATCCAAAACACAAGGACAACACCCTCTTCCGGTTTTGAAACAGGACCAGGCAATACAAGGACGATCCACGCATCAGTCACCGAACGGTCAGCGTTTGCTGCTGAGCCGGTCTTTCCAGCTATTTCACCCGAATCTTCGAGTGTAAATTTGAGCCGCGGCGACTTGTTGTCATAGATGAATGGATCCTGTCCGAGAACAACCCCATTACGAAGCGAATGTGCGGTTGACGTTGGACCGTCAACAACATTTCGCAGAAGTTGGATCATGTGACGAGCGACAGCGGGATTAAGTATCCGCTCAGGTTTATGCAGATGAGACGCACCACTCGGATTGCACGGCAGCGACTCCTTTTCATCATCGTTGAGCGGATCTTCGCGAAAGTGAATAATAGACATTCCATCCTTCGAACAAATATCCTCGACGAACGACGGAGTTACCTCAAACCCACCATTCGCAATGACCGCAAATACCCGAGCAATATCGATCGGACGCGCATCAAAACCACCAATGGCCATCGTCGGATACGCTTCAAGTTTGTGGCGCGCATCTTCCTTGATACCCAATCGACGTGCAACTTCCACCATGCGATTCACTCCAGCCTTCTGCCCCGCACGCACTGCAGTGGTATTACGAGACTCACCCACCGCGAGTCCACATGGTATCTCCTTCATGAAATACATCGGCTTTGAGCGCGAGAAGTTTTGGACCACATGCGGAGGTTTCCCCCTCCCGCGACTGATCATGATCGGAGCATCAAGTATCACGCACGCCTTGTCGAGTGCATCGACCATCTCATCAAGTGTCCGAGGAGGGTTTGGTGAAGAAAGAATTCTCTCCATCAGCGCCTCATCATATGCTGTATACGTGATAGCTTTTGCCGTTGAACCAGGCTGACGATACCCTTGCGTCATCACATTGAATTTATATCGCCCCGTATCGATGTTTCCAACGATACCGAGCACTCTTCCATCAAGACGCATCGCGACCGCACCCGCACGCAACTGATCAATGTCGGCATCCTTTTTATGCCGCTTCACGTACACATTGCGTGCAAGCGAGACCACATGTTCGAGTTCAGTACTCACTCCTTCATCGCTTGGAAAATAAATACTCAGGCCGGCATCATTGAGCGACGCCACCTCTTGTTTTTTCGCACGGAGTTGTTTTCCGTAATCCACGCGCACTTGCTCAACATACGAGCGAAGCGCAGGACTACTTGCACAACCACTTCCCGCAGGCCGTATCTCCAAATTCAGAAGCTTTGTTGAAGCATTCGCATAATCATCTTTTGTGAAATGCTCTCTCGATATGACCGTACTATCTTCTTCGAGATCACGCATAAGATCGAGCACGCGCTGTGCACCATGTTTCGCCGCAAGCTTGTTTGCGTTTCCTCCATTAGGTAAACCATTTTGAGCAATGGATTTTCTATCCGGAAGTGCCGGCTTATTCACGAGTGCAACAAGATACGCCGCCTCATGCCAATCAAGCTCCTTTGCTGATTTACCGAAATACGAACGACTCGCCGCTTCGACACCATACTGCCCACGCCCGAAATAAGGCATATTCACATACTTGAGGAATATCTGATATTTATTCAAACGATCCTCAATATCAAAAGCAATAAGCGCCTCTGCGATCTTGTCGTCGAGCGTTGCTCGAACCCCCTCACGTCCACGCAACTTTTTTGCAAGTTGCATCGTGAGTGTCGAAGCACCCGATCTTGTTCCCGAAAAAAGCGGTATCACACCATGGACCACACGAAGCGTTCCCGCACGTGCAACAGCCCACCCATCAACACCATTATGCGCAAAAAATGCTTTGTCTTCTGACGCAAGAATGGCGAGACGGATCTTCTCGGGAATATCTTCATACGACTCAACAAGTATCCGATGTTCCGGCGATGAGTAGCATGCGACCTTCGTGTCACCTGCATAGATGATACTTTGTTCGTGGAAATATTTCCCATAAAGCGCCTCAACTTTTTGCGTATCAATGTGATAGTGTTCACGAAAAGATTCCGCAAACTCATGATAGAGCAGGCGGGCGCCCTTTGGTGAAAAACCAACGCCAATATACAGACCTACAAAAAGAAGAGGAATGGCAATAAGTGAGCGCCGCATATACTTTTTCATACGATCGGCGGACCGACGCACGAAGGAGCGACGAACAACGAGCAAACTTGGTAGATTTTCTTGATCTCCCATGAGATCCTCCTTAACTGAAACAACCTATGAAAATAACATCTCACCACATACTAGAGAAAGGTGAGACTTTTGCAACCACGCAACAGCATCTGCGGTACGGTAAAAAAACTAGAGGGGCTTCTCGAGGTAAACGACAATAGAACGACGCTTGTTCGCTTTTCCGTCGCGGATATGTTTGTGTGAACGCTCTATCTTGTGCACCGTAAAATATGGGGAGAAGAAATCATACATTGCCTGCTCCGTCCATGTGTACTCATAGAGTCCTGAACGCGGATGAATGTATGCATGTTCTTCTTCGGCGGCATTCTCTTTTAGGAGACGCTTCACATGAAGATCTTCATCGGCAAGGAATGACTTAAAGAAAAGCCATCCACCCGGCTTAAGCACGCGCAAGATCTCGCTACGTAAGAATTCACGCTCTTTCGCTTTCAAGAAATGCGAGGTCATCATATCGAGCACAAGTGTGACCGATTGATCGGGAAGGTCGATAGCGCCTTCAATGGAACGTGAAACATATTTGATCGGAAGATTCTCGGAATTCTTCTCCGCAAGCTTCACACCCTCGGTCGAGATATCATACCCCACTCCGCGCATACCAAAATTCTCTGCAAGATAAATAAGATTGCGACCATTGCCACTCCCCAAGTCAAGCGCCTGTGTGGTCACATTCAAAAAACGCTTTCCATAATTGCGCTCGAGAAAGCGACAAAACTTCTCAAGGTCCCCCGCGACAGCCTCAGAAAGCGCAAAGTGTGCGGCGGTCTTATACTCTTTATTCCAGAATTCTCGATGCTTACTCATAGTGATGAAGTAACATTAAAAAGAGGTAAAGTAAAGATGCCTACCCAAGAATGTTTGGGCAGGCATCTTTGTCTACGTCGTCGCTCGTCCGAAGAACAAGCAAAGTTTGTTCTTCTTCCTCGCTAGCCGTAGTAAAGCATTCCGCGTAAACATACAGAAAAACTTCACTATTTTTTGGAGCCGAAGCCCAGGATCGAACTGGGGACCTGCGGTTTACGATACCGCCGCTCTACCAACTGAGCTACTTCGGCTTATTTTTCTGAAGCAAGCGAGCCTCTTTTGCTCTCTTGCTTATTACACGATTTTTCCTACCATTTCCCTTGTTCAATGCAGCATAAGTCGAGGACAGCGCGTCACAATTTGGGCACACGAGACGCAAGTTATCTTCTGTGTTATTGCGCCAATTACCATCAATATGATCCGCGACCAGCGGAACCTGCTGCGTCCTTGGATTCACTCGTGACCATCCACACGAATAGCATTTGTTTCCATACTTTTCCCTTAAATACCGCTTGATATGAGTAGAGACGATACCCATACTTTGCAAACCTTTGATTTTTCCACTTTTCCAATCAGTAAGGTACTTCTCGTGCTGATACTTAAACTGACACATATTGCTACAGTATTTATATCCCGCACGAGCAGTTAATTTACCACAACTCAAGCAACCCCTTCTTTGAATTCTTGGTAGTGGCATACCATAATACTAACTTAATTGCCGACCAAAATCAATCACTAAAAATGGTCGTCAATTTAATACAACGAAGCACAAAAGGCTTCTGGAGCCGTCACCCGGAATCGAACCGGGGACCTTTTCCTTACCATGGAAATGCTCTACCAGCTGAGCTATGACGGCGTGATTCTCATGTTACCTACCAAAACAGCTATGACGGTAATATCAGTAACAGCTTTACCGACCGTGCTATCGTACCCTATCAGCGTATTTTTTTCAATTCCTAGTA
>DAIUCR010000021.1:0-16918 GCA_036846065.1 Patescibacteria group bacterium
CTGGAAAATTTACTCTACTCACAAAATACGACAACAAGCATGATCAATACATCGAAATCAATCTTGAATTAAGAAAGAATGTAAAACCAACAAAAGGTCTCCCTGCACACCTTACTGATCGCATTGTGAGCGAGCTCACGAAGAAAAATTCTGAGTACAAAGAGTTAGCGAAGTTCGTTGGAGTACGAGCAATACCACGTCTCGTTTTTTGGGAATCAGAAGACCCAACACATTTCAAGGCAGGGATCAAACAACAGTGGGTAAAGAAATAAACCAATGAGGTGGGGGGGTCAGCTGCATTTTAAAAACGGACTGTGCTAAAATATATCAATACTGACAACAATTAACTTGTATGGAAATAGCAAAACCAATCTTTAAAGAACCCACGGAAAATCATACTGACTTTATTGCACGGATGTCACCCGTAAAAACGATCGATAAGTACAAAGAAATGCTTGAAGAGTTGTTTCTTGTTCGTAATCCAAAGTTTAAATTCATCCCAGATCACGAAACAGAATTTATTTCATTCCTCAAGGAACGTCAGGGATCAAGTGAATTGAGTGACCTTGGTGAGTGGGTGTATTTTCCATGGAACGGCATACTTATGCATATACTCTCTGACGTGGAGCATCAGGAAATGCGTACGGCGCGAAATAAAAATATCATCACAAAAGAAGAACAAGATCGACTTTATCATTCGACCATCGCTATCGCAGGACTTTCTGTCGGAAGTCACACTGCACTCACTATTAGCATGATGGGCATGGCGAGAGAAATGCGCATCGCTGACCCCGATACGATCTCAGGATCAAATCTCAATCGTATCCGTTATGATTACACAAAGATCGAGGAGGGGAAATGCCAAGTCCTCGCTGAATCGCTCTACCAAATGAATCCCTACGCCGATATTAAAACTTTTCCTCATGGCGTAAATGATGCAAACATGAGTGCATTTCTTGAAGGCGCTCAGATTCTTTTTGAAGAGACCGATGATCTTGAGATGAAGATCCGACTTCGACTTGAGGCCCGTAAGCGCGCCATACCCGTTATTATGGGAACAGACAATGGTGATGGTGTCATTGTTGATATCGAGCGGTTTGACAAGGATCCCGAAATGCAGTTATTTAACGGCGTCATTGGAAACATTAATATTGAAGAATTCAAAAAATTTCCACCACAAGAACTCCCGAAGCTTGCAACAAAGATCGCGGGATCAGATGTTGTTGTGCCACGCATGCTCACCTCACTCACGGAGGTGGGAAAAAGTCTTTATTCCTGGCCACAACTTGGTGATGCGGCAACACTCTGTGGAGTTACAACAGCATATGTCGCAAAACGTATTCTTCTTGGAGAACCCGTACGTGAAGGGAAGATCGAAGTGAATCTTGATGCGATCTTTGATCCAAATTATGACACGAAGGAAGCAACGACTGAACGAGAGGGTATTCGTATAAATTTTCTCAAAGGTATTGGTCTCATGTAATCAAATAATCTCATTTGTATGAAAAAGATTCTCGAAGAAATACTCGACAAAGCTGCATATGCACCATCAGGTGATAATTCTCAACCATGGTGGTTCACTATTGGTGAAAATAATATTGATGTACATCTTGTGCCGGGTCGAGATAACCCGATCCTCAACTTTCGTCTCAGTGGTTCGTACTTTGCCCATGGTGCGCTCATTCGAAACATTGAGATCCTTGCTTCAGCACACCAGTTTCGCACCGAGACGACGCTACTTCCTGACCCGGAGGATTCGAATTTCGTTGCACGAATTCATTTTTACAAAGATGCGACCATTCGAAAGGATCCGCTTACTCTCGCAATTACCGACCGATGCACAAACAGAAAACCATACGCATCCAAACCCATACCCGGGGATTTCATCACCGAGATCAGAAATATAGGGGAGCGAATACAAAGCGGAAAGCTTTTATTGATCGAGGATAAGGCAAAGATCGTCTCTGTTGCAAATTCCCTTGTGGTTATGGAGCGCACTGCTCTCGAAACAAAAGCTGTACATCAACTTTTTTTTGATACGATCGTTTGGACAAAAGAAGAAGAGGCAGCAAAGGAGAAGGGATTACACATAAAAACTCTCGAACTTCCCACGCCGATACAAGGCTTATTCCGGATCATTCGACACTGGAATATAGCAAATGCTCTGAATCATATCGGACTCTCGCGACTTGCCGCAAAAGGAAATGCAAAAGCATATGCAACCGCTCCACTCATGGGAGTGATCGCGATGCAGGGATCTTCAACGGAGGATTACATTCGCGCAGGGATGGCATTTCAAGAAATATGGCTCACCGCAACGGCACGCGGCGTCGCACTACACCCCGTTGCCGGACTTCTTTATCTCACGCAACGCATACTGAGCAACGAAGAGTGTCCATGGAGCGAGAAACATTCTCTGCGCATCATTGACGCATATAAAAATATTCAAACAAATTTTGAGACAGGCAACACAACACTCGCAATGCTTTTTCGTGCAGGATATGCAGAAGAACCAACTGCACGAGCGGGAAAACGCCCACCAGTCATAAAATGATGAAAGAGTGATCTCTTGTGTGTAAAAAAAGAATTCTTTTGTATAATGAACTCATGCCCGAGGTGACTCATCGACAACTTACCAGATCGCTCGTATTTTAACACTGATGCTTTCACTTACGCTCTTCATTATTGTACTTAATCTATCGCTCGGAGTTGCGATACTGCTTCAGACAAAGCGAAGTTTTGATGCGGCAACTTTTTTCTTTATCACACTCGCTTTTTCATTACTATCGGCTGCAAATTATTTTGCGATCACCACCAATCTTGATAAAGCTCTCTACTGGATACGCTTCGAAATGTTTTTCGCAGCGATACACACTTTTCTTTTCTTTGTATTTGTACACATCTTCACTAAAGAATCCTATCCATATTCACTTAAACGCTCTCTTGTCTTCGCAGGAGCATTTCTTGTTATACTTTGGATAAGTCTCTCTCCATATCTTTTTAGCGGAATAGAGCTGAGCACTGCAACGAACAGCGTTGAAACACTTCCGGGAAAATTCTTCCCCATTTACGCATTCTGGCTCTTTGGAACGATGCTTTTGAGTATGAGAAAAGTCGTAAAGACGTATAAACATAGCGAGGGGACTCTGCGCGAACAGTGGAAATACATGCTCTACGGAAGCTTCACTACATATCTCGCACTGATAATATTCAATTTTGTATTTGCGGCATTTTTCCACAACACCACGATGCTGAAATACACACCTCTCTATTCTTTACCGATCGTTATTGCAACCGCCTATGCGATCATCAATCACAATCTATTCAACATGAAGATCCTTGCGACAGAGGCATTTGTTTCGATCCTCGTTGTCGTATTTTTTGCAAAGATCATCATTTCCGAAACGATTGCCGATCGCATCGTTGAGACAATGATCTTTACCGCAACAGCACTCTTTGGAATGTTTTTGGTGCGTAGCGTCAAAGAAGAAGTTCGCGCCAACGAAGAAGTTCGCGTGCTTGCAAAACGTCTCACCGAGAGCAACTGGGAATTAGCGCGCACAAATGAGCGCCTTCGCATCATCGATCAGCGTAAAAGCGAATTTGTATCGATCGTGTCTCACCAGCTTCGTACTCCGATCACCGCAATCAAAGGATATGCCTCAATGATCCTTGAAAAATCATACGGGAATGTGCCTGAGTCCCTCAATGCTCCGATCGAAAAGATCTTTCTTTCTTCAAAACGCCTTGCCGAGATGGTGAATGATTTCCTTGACCTCTCAAAGATCGAGCAAGGAAAGATGTCCTACAACTTCACTTCAGTGAACATAAAGAAGATGCTTGAAGATATTGAAGAAGAATTCAGTCCGATCGCGAAAAAGAAAGGACTCATCCTTATATTCGAAGCAGGAGGAGATGATGGATTTACCGTCACCGCAGACGAGGGGAAGATCAGGCAGATATTCACAAACCTTATCGACAACTCGATCAAATACACCCCGAGTGGCTCCGTAGCAATATCTCTTGAAAAAAATAACAAGGAGGGGAAGGTTATCGTGCGTATCAAGGACACAGGAATTGGTCTTTCGCAAGATGATATTCATCACTTATTCGGAAAATTCGCACGAGGCGAGGGCGGACAAAAACAATTTACCGACGGAAGCGGGCTTGGACTTTATGTGGCAAAGAAAATGATCGAGGCACATCATGGAAAGATCTGGGTTGATTCTCCGGGTATCGGCAAAGGTTCCGAATTCGCAGTCGAACTCCTCCACGAAGAACACATCTAGGCGAGCATAAAACAATAAAATACCGTCTCCTCTGTTAAAATATGCCTATTCTTGCTAAAATGCCCCTACAATGAAGAATAATAAAGATACGGTACTTACGGGGGATAGACCAACGGGAAGACTCCATTTGGGTCATTTTGTCGGCTCTATTCAAAATCGCCTCACACTTCAAAATGAGTACGATACTTTATACTACATGATCGCAGATGTGCAGGCGCTCACTGATAATGCAGATAACCCCGAGAAGGTCCGCGCAAATGTTCTCGAGGTTGCACTTGATAATCTCGCATGCGGAATGGATCCAAAAAAAACGACGATGTTCATCCAATCACAGGTTCCCGAGATCGCGGAACTCACGATCTTCTTCCTTAACCTCGTAACGATCTCAAGGCTCAAGCAGAATCCAACAGTAAAGACTGAGATCAAACAAAAGGGATTCGGAGAAAACGTACCTGCGGGATTTCTTGCATATCCCATATCACAAGCTGCGGACATTCTTACTTTTAAAGGAACGGTTATCCCCGTCGGAGAAGATCAGCTTCCCGTCCTTGAGCAAGCAAACGAGATCGGCGATAAGTTCAATCGTCTCTATGGGAATACTTTTCCACGTATCAAGCCACTCGTATCAGCAAACAGTCGCATGCCTGGGATCGACGGCAAAGCAAAAATGTCGAAGTCTCTCGGTAATGCGATCTTTCTTGCAGATAGCGCAAAAGACGTCGAACAAAAGGTGATGCAAATGTATACGGACCCAAACCACATCCACTTGAATGACCCAGGAGAGGTGAAGGGGAATGTCGTCTTCATCTACCTCGATGTATTCGATCCAAATAAAGACGAAGTAGCAGAATTAAAGAAACAATACAAAAAAGGTGGCCTTGGTGATGTCGTACTCAAAAAACGTCTCGCAAGGGTGTTAAATGAGATCCTCACACCGATCCGCGAGCGAAGGGCAGAACTTGCGAAAGACCCAGAACATGTGATGGATATCCTTGAAGCGGGAACAAAACGCGCACGCAAAGAAGCACAGAGGACCTTGCTTGAAGCAAAGACCCATATGAAGATCAATTATTTTGAGTAGAACATGAATACGATATCAACAAGAACATTACTTGGTATCTATCTTATTCTTCCGCTCATTTTACTTTTCATGGCAGTAGATTTCTACGCCCTTGAAGGTTTCTTTAAGTACAGCCTCCCGCATTTTCCCGAAGAGATACTTTGGTACATGCTCATCTTCAACTTCCCGCACATCATCGCCAGTTTTTTTAGTTTTGCGGACAAAGAATATCTTTTACATTACAAACGCCCACTCATATATGGTCTACCGGTCATCCTGCTCGGAGCAGTGATCCTCCCATGGCTGAGCGTTCCAATGACCATCCTCATTCTTATTCTCTACACGATGTATCACAACGTATCACAACAAACCGGTATCGCAAGCATATTAATGCAACATCGCGATATGTGGACAAAGACATGGAGGTGGAGTGTCGTTCTTTTTGCACTCTTTCTCTATGTCATGGTGTATCCATCGACACTAAAAGCGATCGTTGCTCCAAATGCAGAGGTGATCGCAATATTTTTTACCATCATCACAACACTACTCACAATAATTATCATCAGAAAAAGTAAGACGTTGATTGGAAAGTGGTACGGAGCGGGAACGACAGGAATTGCCGTGACGGGGATGATCGCTCTTTATGCGGGATACCCGATCATCACAATAACGATACTTCGCATCATACACGACATCACCGCATTTATTTTTTACGTGAACCACGATATGAACCGCAATAAGGAAGTGATGCATAATTTTTTCTATCGCATATTTCTTCCTCACACAAAATTATTCTGGATCGGAATACCACTTTTTGGTGTACTTGCAACATACGTGATACAGGGAGGAGGTACCGCGACAACAATTCAGATATTCTTCTTTGTCGCCGTCACACACTTCTTCATCGAAGGATTTATGTGGAAAAATAATTCACCGCATCGCGCACATGTCGCCTTTCGCACATAAAAGACATCGCACCTTCGATACTTTCCAATCCAAAAATAATCAGCTAGTATAAGACTCTATGACAGAACGCACATACATCAAAGACCTGAAAGAAAAGGTCGGCACAGAAGTAACACTCAAGGGTTGGATAGATGTTCGCCGCGATCAAGGCAAGCTCATCTTTCTCGATTTTCGCGACAAAACAGGATACGTTCAAGGTGTCGTACTTCCGAATGCAACCGAGGCGCAAGAAGTTGCTGCGCGCGTACGCCCCGAGTGGGTTGTTGAAGTACGCGGAAATGTGAATGCTCGACCCGAAAGGAACATTCAGAAAGATAAACAAAACGGAGATATCGAGCTCGAGATCCTTTCGATCAATGTACTCAACGAAGCACAGACTCCTCCTCTTGATGTGCGTGGGGATGCGCGCGATATCGGCGAAGATGTGCGCATGGTCTATCGCTACCTTGATCTCCGCCGTCCACGCATGCAAGCGAACATCCGCGCACGCCACGAGGTTGAACTCTTTGCACGTAATTTTCTTTCAAAAGAAGGATTTATCGAGATCGAGACCCCGCTTCTCACAAGATCGACCCCCGAAGGATCACGTGACTATCTTGTACCCTCACGCCTTGAGCAGGGCAAATTCTACGCACTTCCGCAGTCACCACAGCAATACAAACAGCTTCTTATGGTTGCTGGCTTCGAGAGGTACTTCCAGTTTGCTCGCTGTATGCGCGACGAAGATACGCGTGGCGACCGACAGCCGGAATTCACGCAGCTCGATATGGAGCTCAGCTTTGTAAAGCAGGAAGATATCATGGAACTGAACGAGCGACTTCTTATTGAGCTCGTAAAGACCCTCTATCCGAACAAAAAGATCCAATCGATACCATTTCCGCGACTGACCTACAAAGAAGCAATGGAGAAATATGGTAATGATAAACCTGATATCCGCGAAGACAAGAATGACTCTGACCTTCTTGCGTTCTGCTGGGTCATTGATTTTCCATTCTTTGAAAAGACCGAAGAAGGTGGGTGGACATTCACACACAACCCATTCTCTGCGCCAAAGTCTGAACACATGGAGTGGCTTATGAATAAAGAGCGGATCGGAGACATTATTGCGACACAATACGATATTGCACTTAATGGTTTTGAAATCGGTGGCGGAAGTATTCGCAACCACAACCCAGAAGCGCTTACGCGTGTGCTTGAGATCATGGGACACACCGAAGAGGGTATTAAGGCAAACTTTGGGCACATCCTTGAAGCATTCTCGTTCGGCGCACCCCCACACGGAGGAATCGCATGGGGACTTGATCGTCTCATGGCAATACTTCAGAATGAACCAAATATTCGCGAAGTTATCGCATTTGCAAAAACAGGAGAAGGGAAGGAACTTATGACTCACTCGCCTTCGGAGGTTTCTCCAGAACAGCTCATTGAACTCGGAATCTCGATACCAAAGAAAAAATAATAGACCTATTTTAAAAAGTTCCTACAAAGAAAAAGCATCCACGGAGTGGGTGCTTTTAGTATAAGCAAGATATTTGCATCAGGCTCTCCATACGATCGCACTTACATTATCATGTGTGCCTCTTTTGAGTGCATCACTCACAATGCTCGGTGCATCTTTTATTGAAAGTGACACAAGGTCACCAACGCGACGAATAGTTCTCGGGTCGTACACACCATCAGACATGACTGCCACAACACTCTTTGAATCAAGTTCGATCGAGGAACAGTCTGGTTCACGGATAAGATACTTATCAAAACGAGCATCTCCAAGTGCTCGCGAAAGTTGCAAGCCCGAAGTGTAACCATCCTCGGGGATAGATATATATCCACGATCAACAAGCGCTCCACGCGACTCGACGAACTGACGGTCTTCAGCATGTGAACGTACATTATGCTCAGTACTCACCCAAAACCTGTCATCCTTTAAAGAGATAACAACAGGGGAGTCTCCGAGGATAGCGACATCCACGCAGTGCTCTTCTTCGTTTATATGAGCAAGAGAGATCGTGCTTCCAGCTATATGATGCGATGTTTCATCATGCAGCATTCGAATAATGGTACGTAAAAAATTATATTCCCCAACATCTTTACGAGAAGTCACCCAAACCTCTTGTGCAAGAGCCGGCAAGCGTTCTGCACAAAAATCTGACACAACACTTCCATTATGACCATCAAGGACAGCAAGAAGCCATCCATCACGCAGAGAAACCGCAACCAAACGATCTTCTTGCGCACCCCTTGGACCACGTTCACTCGCAGTAGTGATGATACCCATTTCGATATCTCCTATAAAATTAAAGGACTTCCACTATATATAGAAGCATATTCATGGTATTTATCAATCCAATCGCAAACAAAAACCCCATCCATGCTGGATGAGGTTCTTACGCAGTGAAACAAAACAACAGATATCATGAGTGCTTTAATGCACCCTTCACCCAATCAGTCTTGCTATGTTTTTCGCAAAACTCATTAACTCTTCTTTCGATACTCTTTTTTAGTTTGTGTTGTTTTTTCCTGCGAATAAAATAAGAGAGAGCACGTCGTTTGCCTAAATAATTCAGATCATTGGAATCGATCAAATTCCAAAGATGTCGTTCGGTTGCACGCACGGCGACTCTATCAAGCTTTCCGCTCCGCAGTTGCGCGATGATCGCTTTCACTATTTGATTTTCTGCAACATTTTCTAATTCTCTTGGACGACTCTTTCGAGAATGAAGTGCCTTAAAGAGTACATCGATACTGAAACGAAGTTTCTCTTTTGCCATAACGAACCCCATGGAAACAACAACATAATATAACGATCTGTAGGGCATAATAGTACAGGTAACACAAAAGAGCTACTGACGCTCTATTTATCCACTAAATACTGCTCTGTTGAGCAGTATTTCATGAGATATGTGTTATAATCGTTTTTATGGAACAAGAGGCAACCATCGGGGAAGCGAAGGTGAATTATCTGGTAAAAACAGAGCAATTTGAAGGCCCGCTTGATCTCTTGCTATCACTTATTGAGAAACGAAAACTCTTTATCAATGATTTCGCTCTCGCAAAGGTCACCGATGATTACATTGAGAATATTCGCCGATTCGAGCAATACCCAATGAACGATGTCGCGAATTTTCTTCTCATCGCATCAACTCTCGTACTCATCAAATCAAAATCAATACTTCCTCAACTTGACCTTACAAAAGAAGAGGAGAGTGACATTGATGATCTCAAGCGTCGCTTGCAAATGTACGAACTCTTCCGCGGACTAGCGCAACACATCAAAACAGAGTATGGAAAGAACCTACTCTTTGAGCGCAGTGGGCGCCCTGAAGTTATTCCCGTGTTTGCACCCGACGAGAAGATCTCTATCGAGCAGACCGTCCTATCGATGCGCGACGTACTCTCTGCATTACCAAAGAAAGTAGCTCTTCCAAAGGCAACTATCAAAAAAGTGATCTCGATCGAAGAGATGATGGACAAACTCACGACCCGCGTCACTCAAGTATTAAAAACAAGCTTCAGCCAATTCTCTCGCTACAAAAAAGGGGAGGTCCTTGCCCCAGAAGTGCGTGTTGAGATCATCGTCTCATTCCTCGCAATGCTTGAACTTGTAAAGCAGGGTATTGTGCATGTTGAACAACATGAAGATTATGGAGATATTGATATAGAGACACATAAATTCGACACCCCTCAATATGGATAAAAATCTTTATAAATTGGCAACAATACGCTAGACTAGCACGTACACCATGAATCTTGAGAATACAATTGAATCAATACTCTTTTACCAAGCAGAACCGCTATCGATCAAGCGTCTTTCTGATCTGCTAAAAAGAAACGAAGAAGAGACACTTCAGGCGATAGATCGCCTTGAAGAAAGACTTGGGAGTACAGGAATTCGACTACTCCGAAATGGGAACGCAGTTACACTCGGCACATCACCTGAATCAGGAGCACTTATTGAAGCAATGACCAAAGAAGAGCTCTCACGCGATCTCTCCAAAGCATCACTTGAAACACTTGCTATCGTGCTTTATAAAGGTCCGATCACACGGGCAGAGATAGATTATATCCGCGGAGTAAATTCAACATTCATCTTACGCAACCTCCTCATTCGTGGACTTGTGGAAAAAATAGACAATCCAAGCGATCAGAGGAGTTTTCTCTATACGCCAACCTTTACACTACTTGAACATATGGGTATCACAAAAACAGCAGACCTTCCCGAATACGCAGAAACAATGCGAGCACTCGAACAATTTGTGATACAAAAGGAAGAAGAAAAGAAAGAGGAAGAGGCAAAGGAAACAACTGAGAAAGATGCGGTTATGCCAGAAGCGGAGCTTGAAGCCGATATCATTGAAGAGGACGACGCGGGAATGAACTATGATGACGAAGAACTCGAAGCGAGATACCGCGAAAACGAAGAACATGGCACCATATGAAGCAAATGATCCGAATACAACTTTTTCTCTTTGCGCTTATCCTTGGTTTTCTCACGGGACCACGGGTCATGCAGGCAATCCAAAAAACAGAGGACAATAACAACGTTACGACACCAAGAACGACGGAAGTGCTTGCTTCGGTTGGTGCAAACGTCAGACCTGTTACAACAAAAGATCCTTATGAAAAACTGGAGCTTAGCGCAAAAAGTGTCTATGTTTGGGATATTCAAACTCACCGTAAACTCTATGGATTGAACGAACAAGACCGTCTTCCGCTTGCATCGATCACAAAGATCATGACCGCACTCGTTGCAAGTGAGAAACTTAGCTCAGATGCTCACATACTTGTTACGGATAGTGATCTAACAGAGGAGGGTGACAATGGTCTTTATGGACAAGAAACATGGAAACTTGGAGATCTGCTCAAATTCACACTTATCACTTCCTCAAATGATGGTGCGACAGCGATCGCACGCTCCGTAGGAAAATATCTTTCCACCGAGGCAACCATGGAGGAAACAAAGAAAATATTCACCGACCAGATGAACGAAAAGGCGCGAGTCATGGATCTTACTCGCACACACTTCTTTAACGCAAGCGGACTTGATCGTGGGACAAATGAAAGCGGTGCATACGGCTCGGCAAGAGATGTGTCAATGCTCCTTGAATACGTATTTAAAAAGTACCCCAACCTTCTTACTCCAACAGTAAATGCATCACTTAATATCACCTCGGAAGATAACATCATTCATCGCGCAGTAAATACCAATGAGGGAGTGGCCCACATCACTGGCATCATTGGCTCAAAGACCGGATACACTGATCTTGCGGGGGGGAATCTTGTCGTGATTCTCGACGTAGGTCCGAATCACCCTGTTGTCATTACTGTACTTGGATCGACAAAAGAAGGGCGATTTACTGATGTCCACAAGCTTATAGAGGCCACGATCAAGAAGATCACGGCGGACACAACTGATTCAAAAGAATAAAACAACATACATATCATGATCACTGACATCATCAAAATTCTCATACCATCAGCCATCGCTTTCGCGGTCGGTATTGCGATCACTCCAATGGTTTCTGCCTACCTCTATAAACACAAGATGTGGAAGAAGAAATCGGGGAAAGTAGATATGTCAGGAAAGGTAACGCCACTCTTCAATCAACTGCACAAAGAAAAAGATACAAATACTCCACGCATGGGCGGAGTTATTATTTGGATGAGTGTACTCATCACTGTTTCTATTCTTTGGTTACTCTCGCTCATGTTCCCAAACGAGACAACAGGGAAGCTTAACTTCTTATCACGCCCACAAACATGGATACCTCTCTTCACGCTTCTTGCAGCATCTCTTCTTGGTCTTGTTGACGATTGGTTACAAGTGCGCGGAAGTAGTGACCATATCTCGGGAGGACTTTCTTTGAAAAAACGTATGTTTGTCGTACTCCTCATCTCTGGGATAGGTGCATGGTGGTTCTATTACAAACTTGGTGTTACAAGCGTAGGAATACCTTTCATGGAACCGATCTCACTTGGGATCTTCTTCATTCCGTTCTTTATGATCGTCACATTGGGACTTTTCTCTGGGGCGGTCATCGACGGAATAGACGGACTCGCAGGGGGAGTGATGGCGATCATTTTTTCTGCGTATGCATGGATAGCCTTCTTTCAACATCAGGTCGATCTCGCTGCTTTTTGCGCAACAGTCGTCGGAGGAATCCTCGCTTTTCTGTGGTTCAATATTCCACCCGCGAGATTTTATATGTCGGAAACGGGAATACTTGGGCTCATACTTACGCTCTCTGTCGTTGCATTTATGACTGACACACTCGGGGAAGGACACGGCGTACTCGCGCTTTCTCTCATTGCGCTTCCGTTATGGGTGACCACTCTCTCAGTGATCATTCAGGTGCTCTCAAAGAAACTCCGTAATGGTAAGAAGGTTTTTCTTATCGCGCCCATCCATCATCATTTTGAGGCGATTGGCTGGCCAGGATATAAGGTTACAATGAGATACTGGATCATTAGCATGATCTTCTCGGTGGTGGGACTCATTGTCGCACTCATTGGGTAGTGGAAATAGTTTTACAAAGCATCATAGTTGTACACAACCCACGTTCTATGCAACTTCGGGTATAATACAAAGATGAACCGCAACATACATGGCGTTGATACTGTTTTTCTTGCAATCGCCATCACGCTCATCGCGGCAGGTTTTTTTATTTTTACCTCAGCAGCACTAGGTATTCTTCTTAAAAACGAGGGAAGTATTCGTTTTAGTAATGCACTCATGAGCCAATTCGTATTTGGACTCGGCGGTGGAGGACTCGGAATGTACATCGCCTCGCGCATCAAATATCAATTTTGGCGCAAACACGCATTCTGGATGTTTTTGTTTGCGACGATCCTCTCCCTCCTTGTATTCGTCCCAGGAATTGGGATGGAACATGGCGGCGCAAGGCGCTGGATCGACCTTGGGATCACAACATTCCAACCAGGGGAAGTACTCAAGTTTGGTGTCATTGTATATCTTGCGGCATGGCTAACTTTTTTTCGTCGACGTATCCATTCGCCATTATTCGGCATCACCCCGCTCCTCCTCGTACTTGGTATTGCGGGAGGGTTACTCATCGCTCAGCCAGACACGGGAACATTTCTTATTGCCGTCTCAGCTGGCTCCGCAATGTATATTGCTGCGGGAGCAAAGTGGCGTGATATTCTTATTATTTTTCTTATTGGGCTTGTTTTTCTTGGAGCACTTGCTGCATGGAAGCCATACGTAAGAGATCGTATACAAACACTTATTCACCATGACGACTTCCAGGGAACCGGGTATCAATTACGACAGTCGCTCATCGCGATCGGAGCGGGTGGATGGAGTGGAAATGGCTTTGGTCAGAGTGTACAAAAATTCAAATATCTCCCTGAAGCCCAGGGGGATTCCGTCTTTGCGGTACTTGCTGAAGAATTAGGATTCATGGGCGCATCAACGCTCATTATCCTCTATATTCTTTTTGCTTTACGTGGCCTATGGATCGCAGCGCATGCCCTCGACACCTTTGGTGGACTCTTGGCTGTTGGACTTGTTATACTTATCACAGCGCAATCATTTCTTAATATTGCCTCCATGCTCGCCCTTGCGCCCCTTACGGGTGTCCCGCTTGTTTTCGTGAGTCATGGAGGTACCGCACTGATGGTTGCCATGATCGAGACAGGTATTTTACTTAATATTTCGCGATATAGAAACATATGAAGATCCTTTTTGCAGGTGGTGGGACAGGTGGTCATTTTTTTCCGATCATTGCTGTTGCAGAAGCAGTGAATGAACTCGCAGACCGCGAGCATCTTGTCGACCTCAAGCTCTACTTCATGTCAGACAATCCAATAGACAAGGAGCTTCTCGAGAGAACGAAGATGGAATATCTTGAAGTAAAAACAGGGAAACGCCGTACATATTTCTCGATCAAAAATTTTACAGACATCTTTAAAACATTCGGAGGTGTTGTGTATGCTACAGGAAAGATTTTTCTTCTCTACCCTGATGTTATTTTTGGGAAAGGTGGCTACGCAAGTTTCCCAGCAATGTTCGCTGCGCGTGTACTGCGCATCCCCGTTGTCATTCATGAATCCGACATCGTCCCCGGAAAAGTCAATCGCTGGATAGGAGACTACGCAACAAATGTCGCCATCTCATATCCCGAAGCAATAAAATATTTCAAGAATAAGGATCGCATCGCACTTACTGGACAGCCCGTACGCAAGACACTTCTTGAAGTACCAACCGAAGATCCATTCGAAGCACTCCAACTCGAAGCAGGTGTTCCGGTCATTCTTGTTTTGGGCGGCTCACAGGGTGCAGAGAAGATCAATGAAAATCTTATCGACATCATGCCACAACTGATCGAGCGTTATCAGGTGATCCATCAGACGGGTGAAAATAATTACGAATGGATGAAGAAGCGTGCGATGGGAACATTGACAGGAAATCCCAACATCCATCGCTATCGCCCCGTTGCTTTTCTTGAGTCACGACAACTTCGTGTCGCAGCAAAGGGTGCAACACTTGTTATCTCGCGTGCCGGATCGACAATATTCGAGATCGCACTATGGCAAAAACCGTCACTCCTTATTCCTCTCGCCATTGCAAGAGATGATCATCAGCGCGAAAACGCTTACAGTTACGCACGCACAGGCGCTGCGGTCATCGTCGAAGAACAGAACCTTAAACCCGGAGTATTCTTTTCTGTCATCGAATCCGTCATGGAGGACAAAGCTCATCAAGAAAAGATGATCGAAGGCACAAAGGAATTCGCAAAGACAGACGCGGCAGAAAAGATCGCACAATTACTCCTTTCAATAACGACCAAGCATGAGTAACAAAGAAGAGCATATCATCACACGATTCGCCCCAAGTCCGACAGGATTACTTCACGGAGGAAATTACCGCACTGCGGTCTTTTCATATCTCTTCGCAAGACAGCGAGGAGGAAGGTTCATTGTGCGCATTGAAGATACGGACCGTGAGCGATCAAAAAAGGAATACGAAGAAAATATTCTCGAATCCCTCGCATGGCTTGGACTTAAATATGATGCACTCTATCGACAAAGTGAGCTCGTTTTAAAACATTCAGAAGCACTGCAACAACTCATCAATAGCGGGCACGCATACATATCAAAAGAAGAGGCGAAAGATGGTTCCGGTGTTATGCGTGAACTTGTTAGATTCAAGAATCCAGGAAAGCGTATCTCCTTTGAAGATCTGATTCGTGGACACATCGAGATCGACACGACCGATCTTGGAGACTTTGTCATCGCAAAGTCGATCACTGAACCACTGTTTCATATTGCCGTCGTTGTCGATGATGCAGCGATGGGGATCACACATATCGTACGCGGTGAAGATCATATCGCAAATACACCAAGACAACTTTTACTTTACGAGGCTCTTGGTTACAACGTGCCACATTACGCACACCTACCGCTTGTACTTGATGACTCCCGCGCAAAACTCTCCAAGAGACGTGGAGCGCAGCCGCTTACATATTATCGCGATAACGGATATCTTCCATCAGCGATCCTTAACTTTCTTGCACTGCTTGGATGGAACCCCGGAACCGACAAGGAAATATTTACGAAGGAAGAATTAGTAGAAGCTTTTTCTCTTGAGCGTGTTCAGAAAAGTTCCGGAATATTCAATGTTGAAAAACTAAATTGGATCAATAAAGAGCACATAAAGTTACTTTCAAAAGAAGAGCAATGCGCACATATTGAAGCTTTTCTTCCTTCAGATATTACACAGCTTCCGGGATTTTCCCATGAACGATTACTAAACATAAGCAACGTACTCGTCGAACATCTGACGCATTTCGGAGAGATTCGCAACATGGCACAAAACGGCGATTTGGCGTATTTCTTTGTGCAACCAACCTTCCCAAAGGAAAAACTTTTCTGGAAAGAGGAAACTGATGCAACTAAACTTATCGAGCGTCTTACAAAGGTCAACGAACTACTCGAGACCATCGACGAGAACAACTTTACCTCAGAATCCATCAAGGAGGTGCTGTGGGATTACGCAACAAAAGAGGGGAGAGGGCAAGTGCTTTGGCCGACACGCTTCGCGCTTTCAGGTAGAGATAAATCACCAGACCCATTTCAACTTGCATCGATCCTCGGGAAAAAAGAGACCTTAGCACGAATTAGCGCTGCTGTTGCAATGCACCATGAATAAGAGCAATGCACGCACCTCGTTGTCTTCAATACTACTAGGCGTGATGATATGCGCTCTTGTTTTATCTACTGCAGTGCTCATTGAGGGATCTTCTCCACAAAAGGCCTTTGCGCAAACCTCCCGTGTTGATGAATTAAAACAGAGCATCTCATCACGCGAGGATGAGATCAAAAAGATCGAGCAAGAGATCGCTGAATACCAAACGCGCCTCACTGTTGTAGGTGGTCAAAAAAAGACGCTTCAAACCGCGATACAAACCCTCGATCTGACGCGCGCAAAACTCGACAAGAATATTCTTTTGACACAGAAAAAAATAGAGCGCACCACCGCAACCATCAGCACGCTCACGAGAGATATCGGACAAAAGGAACAGCGCATAGAAAAAGACCATCGCCTCATCAGCGATATAATTCACAAAATAGATCAAAACGACTC
>DAIUCR010000022.1:0-2317 GCA_036846065.1 Patescibacteria group bacterium
GCCGGAGAGCAAACAATGTTTGCGGAGGGACTTGAAAGACGCAAGCTATAGCGAGGCTCTACGAGCTAGCGCGTCGGGGTCGAGAGTACTTAGTGCGCACAAGGCGTATTCGCCTGAGCACACTTAGTAACTCGTGACCAAGCATCCTCCGGCACACTTGTCCTCAAGAGACCCATACAGGTTTCTCGTCTATCGATATTTATCCAAACCAATAACCGTGTGTTAGTTTTATAATCAGACGAAAACTCATTCTCACCACAAAGAGGGAGAAGCGGCATGTTCTATCTTGCACTAATATTGTCAGTGGCCTACGTACTCACATTACTTCTTGGAATTTATCTCACCGCACACATATGGCAAAGTAAGACACTCTATGAGACATTGCGTCTTGAGATTCTCGAGGAACAAGCGGCAAAGGTAGCGAGCATATTCATGCCCGCAACCATGGTGGCGATCGGATGTCTATATGAATGGCACTGGGGAATCATCCTCATTCTGATTCTGGTTGGATTTGTTATTGCGCGCATGATCACAAGGAGTTTTGAATACCTGCTCTACCAACACTACTTCCATGATTGATCTATGACGCGCCTTTAGGTGCGTCATTTTATATATCTACGATCTCTTCCGCTTCGACTCGAAATTGCACGTTTTTAATGATATTCTAATGCAATGATCTCTGCGCGATTCTTGCTCGCACTCAAATTGATAACGCTCATATTTTTCCTGTTTGTATTTGCGTACAAAACCGCAACGTTTGTCGATCCTGACCTCGGTTGGCATCTTCGCGCAGGAGAGATCGTCGCGCAGACGGGACAGGCTCCAATGATCGACCCTTGGAACTATGTAATAAATGATCAGGAATGGATCGATCACGAGTGGCTACTTGATCTATTCCTTTGGAATGCCTGGATCAAGGGGTACTGGCCAATAGCGCTATTGTTATTCTTCCTTTTTGCCTTCTCACCTATTGTCACATGGATACTTCGTACGCGTTCGTCGTTGCAATTACTTTTTGTCGCAGTTGGAGCGAGCGTTATCTGGCCTATTATCGGAGTTCGCCCACAAGCACTTTCGTTTTTATTCTTCTTTATCCTCTACGAACTTCTTGTGTCAGAATGGAGTATAAAGATACGAAAGATCGCATTTTTCTTCTTGCCGATCCTTTTTGCTCTTTGGGCAAACCTTCATGCCGGCTTTGTTGCAGGACTCGCCTTCTGGGTGATCGTATTTTTTATACAACTCTACGAAAAGATTCGCGCGACGAAATTCACATTTCGCTATCTCGTCAACATTGAAAGCGCTTCTCTTCTCTTTAGTTTTATTGCAACACTCTTCACTCCGTACCACCTCACCCTCTGGAGAGAGATCATCACCTCAACGACATCTCCGCTTATCGCCTACGTTGCTGAATGGCAAATGCCATTATCAAGACTCGATGTCCCACTCATTATCTTTCTTGGTGCTGGTGCTGCACTTATTTTTGCCTCACGAAAAATGCTTCCGCTTCGAGAGGTGATTCCGATGATATTCTTTTTTGTGTCATACATGCAGCATGCCCGTATGGCTCCATTCTTCTTTATCACCGCACTACCCCCGATCCAAAGAACTCTCGTATTGTTGAGTAACAATACGCAAATACTCATAAAGGAATTGCCGTCACCACATAAACACCTCATCGTACTCGCTCCGTCATTACTCCTTCTTGCAATGCTTGCATACAACGGAACTTCAAGCATGCTCCGTGAGCCATATGAGCCACCCTATGAGGCGATACGCGCAGTGCAATCGATACCCCATGAGTCATGTAACGTTTTTAATGATTATGGATTTGGCGGATGGATGATATTTGAGAATCCAAATGCAAAGGTCTTTATTGATGGCCGATCACCACACTGGAAAGCAGAGGATGGGACATCGCCTTTTGCAGACTATGTTGAGCTTATAAAAAAACCAGACACATGGAATACGGTCTTTGAAAAACATCATATCTGTATCGTCATCCTTGCAAGCGAGCCTGATAATGAATATGCGAATGATATTTCAAAAACACCTTCTCTTTGGATGAATACATTCACGAAGCTTGCGAATCTCTTCTACCCAAGCCCTTCTCATGCGCAACTCTCCGCAACACTCAAAGATGCGGGATGGTGTACGGTGTATAGCGATAGCAAGGCTATCATACTACTCAAGCCGGGGTCGCCATTGTGTGCATATAAATAAAAAACACATCATTTTGTAATGATGTGTTTTTACTTCCTCGAAGAAATTAGATCTTTCCAACAAGATCCATTCCTGGCTTGAGCGTATCCTCACC
>DAIUCR010000022.1:2417-16142 GCA_036846065.1 Patescibacteria group bacterium
GAAGAAATTAGATCTTTCCAACAAGATCCATTCCTGGCTTGAGCGTATCCTCACCCGGCTCCCAACTTGCAGGGCAGACCTGTCCACCGTGCTCGCGAACAAATTTTGCCGCCTTCAACTTACGCATTGCTTCAGCTGCACTGCGACCAATAGAGTTGTCGTGTATCTCGATCGTCTTCAATACTCCATCAGGATCAACGATAAATGTACCGCGGAGTGCAAGACCAGCATCCTCACCATCAGAGATGTACGTTCCAAAAAGCATCGAAAGGTCGCCCGTCGGATCCGCCACCATTGGGAACTTCACCTTTTTGATCGCATCTGAAGTGTCGTGCCATGCCTTGTGCGCAAAAACGGTATCAGTCGAAACTGAAAGGATCTCTGCTCCTTCCTTCGTGAACTCTTCATACATGTCCGCCATCTCTTCAAGCTCCGTAGGGCAGACAAAAGTAAAGTCAGCAGGATAGAAGAAGAAAATAAGCCACTTCTTTGCCTTATAATCCCCAGTCTTGATAGTGACCACCTCGTCCTTCTTTGGGTCATATGCGGGGAGATCCATCTCTGGGAGCGTGTCTCCGACACTCAGACTCATCATCATTTCATCATTCATAATTTTATATTTATTGTTAAGAGTGAAGCTCATAGTAGCATTTTTTACGAAAAAATCTATACTCTCCCTATATGGCAAAAAAGCCTCAAATGATCGCCATCGTCGGCCCCACCGCTTCAGGAAAGAGTGACCTTGCTGTTCGTCTTGCGAAAAAATTCAGCGGTGAAGTCATCTCCGCAGATTCACGGCAAGTATACAAAGGGCTCGATATCGGCACCGGTAAGGTTACAAAAAAAGAGATGGCGGGAATTCCTCACTACCTCCTTGATGTTGTATCGCCCAAGAAACAATACTCCGTTGCTGAATTTAAGCGAGATGCAAATGAGGCGATTGCGGATATTCTCAAACAAGGAAAGATGCCGATCATCTGCGGAGGGACGGGATTCTATGTCGATGCGCTTGTTTATGACTCACTACTTCCCGACGTGCCACCCAATGAAGCACTACGCAAGAAACTCGACAGAGAAACAACGGAAAGTCTTTATGAAATTCTCAAAAAAATAGACCCGGAGCGTGCCGAAACGATCGACGCACAAAATCCTCGTCGCCTTGTACGCGCAATAGAGATAGTTCAAGCACTCGGTAAAGTTCCCGAACGTTCTTTCAACTCCTCATTTACCCCGCTCTTTATCGGGATCAAAGTTCCCGCAGAAATACTCAAAGAGCGTATCCACGTACGCCTTCTCAAGCGCATGAAGGGGGGGATGCTTGCTGAAGCAAAAACGCTCCATGAAAAAGGACTGTCATGGAAACGCATGGAAGAACTCGGGCTTGAATATCGCTACCTCGCACGATATCTCCGCGGAGCAATCACAAAAAGTGAGATGCTTATACAACTTGAATCGGCGATCATCCAATATGCAAAAAGGCAACACACATGGTTCAAGCGAAACACAAATATTCACTGGGTGGAATACGACTCCCCTGCAAAAGCAGAGAAGATCGTTTTGAATTTCATAAAAAAGACCTCCGAATGAACTTCGGAGGTCTGAGAGTCTTATTTCGATAACTCTTTCAAAGGAACATCATTTGCATACCAAGATACATACTTTGGCGGAATGACAAATATGTGGAAATGCCCACCAATGGACTCAAGAATGAATACGATCTTGCCATCCCTTCGATCTTGAAGCAGACGCTCAAGAAGCCACGTATATCCGACCATTCCAATACGACGGGAAGAGATATCTATCGTCGAACCAGTTGTGTGCGTCGAACATATTGCGCGAAAATTACAATTTGCTGGAGATTTGCCACTACGCACCAATCGATCTTGCACATCAAATGACCGCACGATGGATGGCACACGCAACACATGGCGATGAAAAGAGAAGATCCTTTTCTCGTGGAAATGTGCCTGCATGTCCTCTGCAAGATGGGTAATGTAGTCCCTCACCCACACACGCGCATAGCGCCGCTCGAGCGGAACACCACGAGGAATTTCAATGAGCGTGGAATCGACGATGACCAACTCTCCCAACTTCTTCGCATTATTGATATCCCCGAGCGTTTCATAGCGCGCAAGACCGAACATGTCCGCAAGACAACTCTCGCGACCAAGCTTTTGAGGAGTCCCCTTTAGCGACGGATCATCTTTGTATTCATATGCGAGTTCCATTGCATGACGAAGCGGATCGTCGTACTCCTTGCTCATGCATTCATTGTAAGCAGCGATCGCCTCGATCTGTCGCTCTGAGAGCTTATCAAATGGAACGAACTGCTTGGGGGCAGATAGATAGACCTTGTGCTTCTTGTGAAGCTTATGTGAACGTTTTTTTACATGCACCCCACTTCCCGTCTTCGTCACACCATTCTTGCGCTCCTTTGCAACTACTTCAGGCGAAAGGAGTGCAAACGAAAAAATGCACAGAACACAGATCATGTTCAGTATTTTCATAATCACTCCATATTCCAAAATACATCTCTATCTAAGCTACCACGCAAGTAAGTTTGCGCAAGAAAGATTTTTCTACTCTTTTTAAATCTCAATAGGAAGCAAGCGATTGCTTCCCTTGGTCCCGCACAAAAAAAGCTTCGCATCTTCGTGACGGGCCGTCTTGGGCTCGAACTTTTCTGGGCCTTGTCCCTGCAAGGCCTAATGGATATATCTCGCATGCCGACTCGACGCGTCTCGATCGCACCACCATTTTCAAAAACGAGGTGGAACGGATCAAAAAGTTCCAACAAGGTGTGCTCGGGATTAAGGGAAAGATCGTCGTTAGAGATGTCAATATCCGCAATTACGCGAAGTACGTCCTGCGGGAGGGGCAGGATGTTGAGAAACGGGAGCTACTTAGGGTGCTTGAAGAGTAAAATACTGCTCAAGCTCAAGGTGATTTCGCTCTCTATTTAAACAATATATTAAGTTTTGATTTGTAATTAAGCTTCGAGTATTACCTTTAAATTTTCCAACATTTGTTCCGCAGTCTTTTGGGCAAGTTTGTTAATCACCATTTTGTTGGCGATTCTTTGTAACGCCGTTTCAGCAAGTTCGTAATCAATTTCAACTGCTACTTTTGTACCGCCACCCTCTTCTTCTAACGTGTAAGTCCAAGTTGAGTCGGCATCCCCATTTGACGAAATGACGACCTTAGTCGGTGAAGTATATTCCGTAACTTCACCTTTTCCGCGAAGATCAACCCCCGCCATATTGAATCGCCAATCAAATGTTTGACCCACCCCATCTTTCTCAGGAAAGATATTTGTATTTTCATTCAAGTTGGGAGTAAAGGCCGGTCCATTATGTGGCGAGGCCATATACTCAAAAACCTCTTTTACTGGTTTGTTAATTACAATCGATGATTCAGCTTTAGTCATATTTTTTGTGATTAATAAATAAATGTATTTGCTATTTATCGACCTTTAAATAATAACGTATAACGTCAAATAAAGTAATTTTGTATAAACTTATTAAACACCACCGCTGTCAACTTTGCTTTTTTCGAATCACTTGTTGTTTTAAATGAGACGACGATTGTTTTCCCCTCAAGATTAAATGACCTTATATCCAAACTGCAATCAATTGTATACTTATTACCTGATTTTTCAATAGGCGCTCTAGTAGCAAGTGCGGCTCTTTCCAAAGCCTCAAAAAGCATAGCGCCTGTTACCCCATATACAAACCAAAGATTGAAAAAGGGTAAACATATTAGCGCCGCTATTGCGATTACAAAAGACCATACTCCTAAAAAGGGAAATGAGGCCATGACCAAAGAAAGCAAATATATAATAAGGCCAACATTTTTTATCAATACAGGTCTCTTTTTATAGAGAGGAAAAGCAAAAAAATAACCAGTAAGTAAAGTAAATATAACTAATGTTGTGTAAAAAACCCACATATAATTTATTAAATGAAACTTGACATCATTGTATCAGACTTTTTGTGCTCAATGAATTATTATTTCAAGTAAAGTTGTAGGATAATAGTCCCGTAGGTAATTATTATATAGAGTGAAGTTATATGCCGATAGATTTGTGCGATGTGCGGTCGGTCTAGGCTCGCATATAAAAAACCCGCAACCGCAGTCACGACCAACCACAAAAAAGGAAGGCCACTATCAATGACGGGTATTGTTGCTTTATTCATAAATACCATACTTAAGATAGCCATTGTTAAAACCAATAGCACTGCGCCAAATCTTCCTAATATTTTTGAATAGGAATTTACGCCTTCTTTTTCTTCTTGTTGCGCAAATGTCTTTCGACCGAACTCAAATATATTAAAGAGAAACCAGCCGCCAAAAGAAAAGTACAATAGATCTTGGGACATGTTTGTCCATGGTTTATTTAATAAAGCGGAGAATATCGTAGTTGATAATAAAATAACTACAAAAGTATGCGTTACGGCGTATAGCGTTAAGTGTGCACGCAACCATTTTTTCGAAAAGAATTCTTTATACATCACTAGTGAATAACCAATAGCAATTATTGCACTTGCTAGTGCTTGCAATCCATACAAACTGAAAAGTAAAAGTTCCAGCGCGCCTATTATAAAAACTGCTTTAATAATATCATCCTTACTCAAAATTCCTCGTGGGAGCGGTCTTTCTGGATGATGTATTGCATCAAACTCCATATCTTTAATTTCATCAAATAATCTAAGTTTAAAAAAAAACATGAATACTGCCAAAATAAGCGGGATTAAGTATATTAAAAGTCCAAAATCTATATCCAATTCTTGTTTTAGAAAATTCAGATATACAGCATAATGGGCACCCAAGAAAGCAAGAATCAATACTGAATAAGACAGTGGATTAAAGCGTTCTTTTATAAACTGAAACCATCTATGCGAATACTTCATATAGTTTTTGCCGTAATTTACTATAATCCACTTTGCTATGATGCCTCACGTCCATAGGAATTTCATCCATAAAGATTATCACATCTAATGGAAGCTTTTCTTTTTTAAAAACCTTAGTAATTTTTTTACGACACATTTTTTCCATTGCTCTGTCTTTCCTTTCCAAAGTAACCACGACAAAAATACCGTTCTTATCATTATGCTCAATATTCAAATACGCAGAATTAACAATGTGAGGGAGATCTCTCAATATAATTTCAGGACGAACAGGAAAGAAGTATTTAGTGCCTTGTTTTATGACATTATGCTTTCTTCCGACTATCCATAAATATCCGTTCTTATCTATCCGCGCCAAATCTCCGGTACGATGCCAAACGGTGCCATCCTCATCTTTGATTTTCGTGCGAGAAAAAGCATCTTCATTTTTGTAATATTCTTGACAAACATTCTCCCCGGCTACAATTAGCTCTCCCACTTCACCCTCTCTAACTTCAATTTTGTTCACTTCAACATTCTCATCAAAATTACCGGCTTCTATATTAATAAATTTACGATTA
The DNA here is from genome assembly GCA_036846065.1 of Patescibacteria group bacterium. Taxonomy (GTDB): domain Bacteria; phylum Patescibacteriota; class Minisyncoccia; order Phycocordibacterales; family UBA6899; genus MHLP01. The sequence goes on from DAIUCR010000022.1 coordinate 7,885, forward strand.
AGCTCCGTATCAATTTTCCCAACATTTACCCCGATTTTTGTTATATTTGTCCATTTCGGAATATTGATAGATATCATCTCATGAGATTCAATGTATGAAATTGGTTCTACTTCCGTTGAGCCATAAAGAATCCAGTTTTTTGAACAAGGAGCGATTTGCTGGAACCTTAAAATGTCTGTCTCGCTAATTGGTGCCCCACCTGTTAGTACCCGAGAAATCTTGTGGAGTAAAATATTTTTGGCAATACAGTAACTAGCCAAATTGCGAAATGAGGATGGGGCAAGTGTCATAGAATTCACTCCACATTCTTTAATTTGAAAAAATAGTGTTTGTGGATCTTTTTGGTTAGGCTTACTGATGTCTATTGCCGGTATCACCGTTGAGATCCCGGAAGCGATGTTATTTAAAGTAAAAACCGGAAAGACTGGTAAATCGATATCATTTGAACCATAAGGGAATAGCCTTTTTAGGGCATAGTGCTGGGCGGCGAGAAAACGATGCGTCCGATTCGCGCCCTTTGGGGTGCCCGAGCTTCCCGTAGTATAAGTTATCAAAGCTGTGTCATCTTGCTCTACGGGAACAATTTTTTGAGCTTTTCCTTTTAGTAACTCGTTAAAGGAGATTATGCTTTTTTCTTCGCTGTATGTATTGGTTGATATTCTGGTTTGTATCCCAAAAAAATCTAAATTTATTCCAAATGCTTTAAGAAACTCTAAGGGTGCTATTATCCCCTTAGGTTGGGAATTTTGAAGAATTTCTCCCAATTGCTCTTTAGGCGCCAGCGAATCAATAAGTACTGGAATGGCTCCAATTCGCTGAAGACTCGCAATTGATATATATAGTTCTGGTGAAATAGAAACAAAAATAATCACTCGGTCTCCCTTTTTGATGCTCATTCGCAGAAGACTGCCGGCAAAAATGCTAACTTTGTTATTAAAATCTCGATATGTTATAGAGTTGTGTTGAGCATTCTTATCAACCGAGATTCCGCTAGGCAAAAAATAGAAGGCAATTTTATGCGGCTGTTTTTGTGCATGCTCCTCCAAGAAGAAGCTAACATTGTTTTTGGTATGTTTTTTGGGGAAATATCCAGTTCTCATAAAATTATTCCTTTACGTTGTAATTCTTTAATTGTTTTATAATTAGGCGTTGTGGTTACAATTGAATTATTGCATTTCTCCAACGCGCCTTCTAATAAAAAACCATTTGCCGCAATTTTATTAATAAAAGTTGATATTACAATCCCTTCGCATCTCGATACTTTTGAAAGATATTTCATATAATCTTTTTCACTCTCAATTTTCTCCCGATAAAAAATTTTCCCGATGTCAATCTGGTTAGTCATTTGATGAATGGTAAATCCAGTCTCTTTATCTTCTGCAAGCGCGTATAGATCGCAAAAAAGACCTCTTTGCTGTGGTAAAATGCCGTGATGTACATTTATGCAACCGAGTCGCGGTATTCTAAGGACACTGTCTCTGTATATACACCTCGCTCTCATATTCACAATTAAATCAGGGCCGACTTGCTGAAGCCACGAAATTGCTTTCGCATTATTAATGCTTTTTACTTCCACAAACGGAATATTATATTTTTTAAACATTTTTTTCTTTTCCGCCAATAGTGTACTGAATAAATTTAGTGTTAACGCCTTTGCCACGTGTCTACATCCAGAAAAATAAAGAAATAAAATTTTACCAAATATATTCAGCAAATTGATTTTAACAAGTACTACGCCTGCAATATTTTGCCTTGAATTATTTATGACGACCTCCAAAACATTACTGTAATTTTCAGTGGTGTATGTTAAGTCTGATGTAACTAAAATTGTTTTCATAGTTTAAATCTTTTGATGTATGCCAAAAGAATACATTTGGATTTTTTCTTTAGAAATCGCATCCTTAAAATTATCGGTTATGTTCTGATATCCATCAGTGTTCAAATTTTCTGGATATCGTAAATAATACCGGTTCACAATAATACCCCCCGTGGAAATATTTTTTTTAATCTCTTGGAGAAAATCTTGTTCTCGTGGTGCCTTCAAATATGAAGGAATGTCGGACAAAGACAAAAAATCAATCGGAACAGATGATTTGCTTGCTTCTGTTATAACATCACCAAGAATATATTTAATTTGTGTTTTCTGTAATCCACTTTTCGCCTTAAGAAATATTTCTTTATTACATTCTAGCGGTAGACCCTCTGGGAATCGAAGCTCGCCAAAAAACAATAATTGAAGAAAATAATTTTTTCGTGCGAGATCTTGTTTGAATAAATAATTAAACCTTTTTATATAGAATGAGTACAACGATTCTGAAATATTTTTCTTTGGAAAAGTTCCCTTATATAACAAATTATTAAACACAACGGCATTGCCAAGTAAAAATATTACAAATGACCAAGCTTTGCGAGGAAAATTTAATTTAAAATACTTTGCTTGCTCCTCTTTTGTTTGGCAATTAAAAATTCCCAACCCTTTTTCTTTGGTTATAATTCTATTGACTCGGCTCAATTTTTTAAAAGTTTGTTCCCATTTTCCAGCATATAAAAGAGATTCCCAGTTATTTCTTTCAAAAAACAAATTCATTATTTCTCTTGCTTGTGAAGAAATAATAAGATTGTCAAAAATACTCTTTCTTTTATTCGTAGCAATATTTTTATAAGGATAACCCCAAAAAGCTAAAAAGTTTTCGTAATTTAACTCTCGTAAAGTGGCTATCCTCAATTCAGAAATAGACAGTTGTTCCTTTGATGAATCAATACAAGTAATAAAACGCGGATTTTTTACCAAAAGAGGAATAATTCTTGAACCGCTACCAGCAACGACAAAAACATGTTGTGCTTCTTCGGGCAGTATTTCTAATTCCAACGTTGTATCTTCGTTGCCTATGGTATAATTTAATGAATCAAAATAGTTTTTTTTCATATTCTTAATTTATCTTCGTAATAGGCCGGCTTTGTAGTATAAATATATTGCCTTTATTTATTGCCCACTCAACATCGACTGGATGATGAAAAAAATTCTCTACATTTATTACCATTTGCGCAACGGCAACTATTTGATTATCAGAAAGCTTTTGAAGATCTCCATCTTTTGAAATTTTGCTTGATATACCATTTTCATCATCAAGAAATTGAATATTATTCTGAGACGCTACATTTTTATCAAGTATTTCTAGCTGTTTATTCACTACATAACAATCTGGTGTTACGGCACCCTGTACTAAAAGTTCGTTATTACCAAAAATGGCCTCAATGACTATGGAATTTGAATCCTTTGTCACGGGATGGAGGCTAAACGCTACGCCGGAAACTTCCGGATAGATCATTTCTTGTATTAAAACCGCCATCTTTCCTTCATCATTTCCTTGTTTGGCATATATAGAGACACGGGGACTGTAGAGCGATTGCCAGCATTTTGTTATTGCTCCCAACACATCTTCTTTCTTAACATTAAGAACAGTCTCAAATTGACCCGCGAAAGATTGTTCACCCGAATCTTCAATAGATGCCGAACTACGCACTGCAACAAAACCTAACGGACTGCACGCATCAATGTATTTAAAAATAATTACTAAATCATTTCCAGAAATATTATCTTCTTTTGAAAACAAATTAAAGAATTCTGTTGTAATAACGAAACCATTAGGAACTAAAAAATTATTTTGATAAAGTTGCGCAAGCGCCTTAGCCTTGCCTCCTATTAGACTAGGGTTCAATTGATTTTTTGATATTTTATGTAAAGGTAAAAAAAATGGCATAAAATTATATTTCTATATGTTCAAGAATATTTTCTTTTGCATACGAATTAATTTTTTCAATTAATTCTCGAGTAATTTCTGGAGGGTTTTCTCCGTATTTCTCGATGATAGTTCTGTCAAAACGGCAGGCTTTAGTGATGTAAGGCATATACCACATAACAGATTTAACATATTTACGAATGGGGACAGCTAAGAAGTAAGAACTGTTAGCCATAACTCTAAACATCCAAGTAGAAACAGGGATTAATTTCATATTTCTAAAACCCATGTCGTATATAATTGAATGAAGAATTAAGCGATGAGCAGGGGGGTTGTGATGAGTAAGATGTATCGCAGTGCCATGTAAATTTTTCTCATAAAGTTTGATCATTGACGCAATAATATAATCCACAGTAACCATATCAACTGCTCCATTTTTTGGGTATGGAATTATGAGCCAAGGGGTCTTTAATAAACCGTTTTCCTGATTATGTTTTGTGCCTAATGCTCTTAAACAAAAAGCGACAATACCATTTTTCTGCAAAGCTTTTATTATTTGCTTTTTAAGAAAGTAAAACATAAATGTATATCGGTAATAACCAAAGGTGCAACCCTCGGCTTTACCTTGATATGCGTCACCGATTATTATTGACGGGCGAAAAATAACAAACGGCGGTTTGCAATTCTCACGCACATATTTCTCAGCTTCAAATTTAGATTTTTCATAGTGATTTCTAAATTTTTGACCCTTTAACAGTTCGTCCTCCTTGAATGAGGCGGCATTTCCGCAAACATAAGCAGTGCTCATGTGCACGAATTTTTTTGCCGTTTTATTTACAAATTTAACGACATTAACAGTTCCGATATAATTTGTTTTCTGTACATTAGCTCTGTTTTCTGAAGCAAACGATAGGTTTGCAGCTAAGTGCCAAAATACAACTTCATTATCCTTTAAATCGTTAACGACAGAATCATATATTCCTAAATCCTCAATCATGATATCTCCTGCAATTATCCGAAATGTCTTCGGCCATTTTGAAATATTGTCTTCAAATATCACCTCAGCCCTTTCCCGCGCAGATACATTATCCAATTGTCGAACTATAATCCAAACATTCTCCTCCTTTTCTAAAAGTGAATTGACTAGATATTTCCCCACAAAACCGGTTGCACCTGTTATAAGATGTATTTTCATAAAATAAAATACAGGATAATCCCTGAAGCGAGCGGAATAAAAATATTGTCCCACCCCTTGCCAAACATGGCCTCAACGGCTGTTAATAAAAATGAACACCCAAAAATGAGGGGAATCTTGTCTGGAGCAAAAGAACCATTTATATACGAAACAACAAATAAAATAAAAAATGTAATAAGGAAGAAAGATAAACTTCCCTCTAAGGATTTTGTGCCAGTAATTTGATATTTATTTCTCCCATATTTTCTACCAATGAGACCTGCAAAGCCATCCGATACCCCTAGCACGAGAGCTGCCCCTTGAAATATTAAAGTGTTAATCGGCCAAAATATTAATGCCGTTAAAGTGATGCTAGGCGCAAATAGCAACGCCCCGATACTGTCTTCATCTATTTTATGAATACTATCTAATATTTTTTTCTTTTTTGAAAATACCAAAAGTACGAAAAATCCTATACCGAGGATAGCGACAGTTTTTAAATCTACAAAAAACGGTAGCGACGTAGCTACCAAGCCACCCCCAATATGAACAAATTTACGCGTTATATGCGAAGCAACTTTTTTTCTATATAAAAACTCAGCAAACCCGAATACTAAAAAAAATAAAAATAAAACTATTAAAATATTTGCATAATATTCAATGATCATAATCTTTGAATTGAACCATTTTGTAAATTAAGCATAATTCGCATATTGGTGGGAAGAAAATCTGTAGCTTGTTGAACGCCCACGATACATGGAATGCTTAATTCCCGAGCAACAATAGCGGCGTGCGATAACATTCCGCCCCTTTCTACCACTATTCCTTTCAAAAGTGGAAATACAACAGTCCATCCGGGATCTGTTTGGCACGTTACTAAAATTTTTCCCTCAAAATTCGCCAACGGATCAAAGTCTTTTAAGGTCAATGTGGTGCCGGAAAACATTTGTGTATTATTTGGCCGCGAAGCGACCATGCCTTTCAATTCATATGAATCTTCTTTTTGAGAGAAGGTCTGTTGGCTTAACAGGTCATTTTCAATTTCGGGAATGCTTTTGGTGGTTTCGAATCTGCGTGGCATTTCTATGTTTACCCATTTCTCCAGCTCAAGTTTTCTTTGCTCAACAATATTTTGGATATCAAAGTCTAATTTTTTGTCATCAATGATCTTAAAAATTTCTTCAATGGAAAGATAAAAAATATCGCACGCATTATTAATAAACCGCTTTTTTTCAAATTGTTTACCAATCTCAATAAATATTTTTCGCACATGACCGAACACAAGGGTTCTACGAAAACGAGCGTCTTCTCTTCTATAAATTGAATTTCCGGCCCAACGCAATAGCCCCCCTAGAAATACTTTCTTAAAAAAACTTAGGTTTTGATAATTATTTTCTATGCGTTCTGCTTTTATGGCGGCATTTTGTATCAGCTCTCCCTGTACTAATATTTTTATTAGCGAAATAAAGTTTTTAGGATTTTCAGTTAGTGTCTCTGACTCCAGTTTTAATTCGTTTGGCATCCTTGAACCAAATTTCTTTAAATAAACATTGATCTCTTGTGTCGCCTTATGTGCCGCATGTTTGTTGTGAAGCGATTTGATTATTTCTCCTTCTGTATGTTTTAAAAATAGTTTATGGATTGTTTTATCTTCTTTGACAAGATGAGCAATTTGGATAAGCTTATTCCCCAGATTGAGAGAAGTGAGTGGTTTATTTGCAGCTGGCTGCATATACGTATAGGCGTTATCAGAATTTAGCCACTTCTTAAAAATTCTATCAGCTAGACCAGCACTAACCATTACAGCAAAATCGTTTGCTATAGGCACTCTCCATTGGGAAAGCAATTTAGCATCAAGCTCTTTATATGAGTTTTTTAATTCAACGAGAGCTAATTGATTTAGATCAATCGAATTGAGATTGAAGAATATTTTGTCAAAGTACCGATTAAATTTTTTTATACGCCACCCCAAAAATGCAAATGTTAAAAAAATCTTAATAAATTGGAGGATTGCAATAGGAAAATAAAAAAAATATTTTTCAAAAAAACTATACTCTTTCTTAAGAAGTGGGGTATGCTTTTCAACCCCCATCATTTTTTCCATAAATTCGCTGCTTAAACGATATCCAGGGAAAAATGATAGCATTGTATACCAACTATTAAGGTTATAATAAATTCTATGCCCAATAAACTCGACCATATGTTCAAACGTATCTTTATTCTCTCTTATTAGATGGTCACTTACGCCCATCATTTTAGAAAAATGCTGATAAACTTCTTGATACACATAACGAACAAAAGAAAAAGTAAGGGGCGTAGTAGCTCCTGCATAACTTTCTGCTATATTTGAATTATCATATATATTTTCTTTCATACCTTGCTATTTCAATAAATCATCAACGCCAATCTCAGGCGCCTTGGCGATCTCGGTCTTCGAACTTCGTCCAAAAAACAACGCGTCTCGAGCGCAATAACTGCGCACGACTTGGCGGGCCCACGAGGATTCGAACCTCGGTCTGCGCTTTTGGAGAGCGATATTCTACCACTGAACTATAGGCCCAACTTTTTCGCCATCAGCGGTTTGCCCGCCAACAACATGCGTTTGATATTAACATCAAAATATTTAATTTGCACGCATCCTCTATATTCTTCTTTATTTACATTTCCCGACTCAGTTTTTTTGAAAGTTTTTAAAAACTGCTTCTCTGGTATGCCCGTCACGTATGCCCAAAATCTTCTTTCATCAACTTCTTTATGATATGAATGAAGGTGCATCACGACGCGAAATTTTGATTCATCCAGGGATGTCCATACCGTTCTCAATAGTTTTAAAAAAATCGCAACAAGGACAGGGTCTGAGTTTGTAAACTCAAGTGTGGAGCGAGATGTCTTTGCACCCTCGCATTCATAGATTAATGCTGCGAGCATGTAGAAGTATTGATTCGATGAATCTGCGCCAAAGAAAAGTTCTTTCGCCTTTTTCGTTGCCGATTTTTCTCTCTGTTTTCTTTTGTTTGAAAGAGTTACTCCTGCCGCCCTTCTTGCTATATCCATTCTTGAGCGTATTCTTTCTTTTGCTATTCCAGACAAGATAACATCGCTCGTCCAGAGTGAAACCGTAGATTTTGAAACAAAAAGTATGTTTGCAATTTCTCCCAGAGAATATCCCTCTTCTCTTAATTTTATTGCTTCAAGTTTTTTACTTTCTTTCATAAACGGTTATATACATTGTATTAGATGTTCGATTCATGCACAACAAAACCCCACACTCAGGTGGGTTTTGATTCTTCTACTTCAACACCTCCCACATCTTTGGGTCTTCTCCCCCGTCAAACTTGAAGACT
>DAIUCR010000023.1:0-14186 GCA_036846065.1 Patescibacteria group bacterium
AAGCAAAACGGAGACATTTGTCTCCGTTTTTTTCTGCTATTTATCGATTTTTTGGTTTAAGGACATCATCGATGAGTCCGTATTTTTTTGCTTCATCAGCCGTCATGTAGTTGTCACGATCAGAGTCTTTTTCAACTTGCGTGACAGGCTTTCCAGTATTTTTGGAAAGTATTTTGTTCAACGTTTCCTTTGTGCGTAGAATGTGTTTTGCGGAGATGGCAATATCGGACGCTTGGCCCTCTGCTCCACCCATTACTTGGTGGATCATCACTTCTGCATTGGGAAGTGCAAAACGTTTTCCTTTTGCTCCCGAAGAAAGGATCACTGCCGCCATGCTTGCCGCCATGCCAACACAGATCGTCGCAACGTCCGGCTTGATGTGATTCATGGTGTCGTAGATGGCGAGTCCCGCTGAGACTGAACCACCAGGGGAGTGTACGTAGAGCTTGATATCCTTCTTTGGGTCTTCTGATTCAAGGAAAAGTAGCTGTGCGATGATGATATTTGCCGTATCGTCATCAATCGGACCGCTTAAAAATACGATGCGCTCCTTGAGAAGACGTGAGTAAATATCATAAGCGCGTTCGCCCATACTTGTTTTTTCGATGACGGTAGGAATTAAGAAACTCATGGTGGAAAATTATTCTATAACAGGACGAGTATAGCATGGACACACTTGTTTGACAATTATGTCTTTTTGTATCCTATACTTCTTTCGGTGCTTTCGCCGCGTTCACAAATTCAATGAAAAGTTGGCGAGATGCGTCATCTTTGAGCTCTTCGGGGTGCCATTCTACTCCAATGGTGAAGGGGTGATCAGGGAGCTCTATCGCTTCGATGAGTCCATCAGGTGATGTTGCGGTCGCGATGAGGTCTTTCCCCAGTTCTTTGACTCCCTGATGGTGGATACTGTTGACCATGAAATCTCTTCCACCCATGATGTTTGAAATACGCGTACCTTCTTTGACCTTAATCGGGTGGGCAAGAAATGCGCGGTCGGCGCAGGTCAGTCGGTGTTCAATGGCCTTTTTTTGTTCGCATGCAATATCCTGATAGAGTGCGCCACCAAGAAATACATTGAGTGCTTGCATTCCACGGCATATTCCGAAGATGGGGATATGATGCTCAACCGCATAGATAACGAGTTCTCTTTCGAGTTGATCGCGCGACATATCAAGTGTCCCTACATAGTGTGGAGCGATTGCTTCTCCGTAAAAACTCGGATGGATATCATCTCCTCCCGTAAGATAGAGTCCCTCCATTATTCCGCAGATCTCTTGTATCGATGGGGTATTTGATGCGGCAATGATGAGAGGCGTGCCTCCTGCTTGTTCGAGTGCGGTGACACATTCCCTGCGAAGAAAATATCGTTCAGCATCATTACTGCATGTCGTTACAATGAGTGGGCGTTTCATGTTGTTGAGTGTATCGTAAAATTTATTTCTGTCGATGATGGAGTATAATGCTCCATGACGTCATCACCACTCCAATGAGAAATCTTGAGATCAAAGTACGGGTCGGGCATCTTGATGAGATAAAGGATCGCCTTCAGTTCGCTCAATACAAAGATAGGTTAGAACAAGTCGACACCTATTATTTACTCGGAGAAAAAAGGCTAAAAATACGCCAAGAAAAGATTATGAGTGAGCTGATCTTCTATGTAAGAAGTTTGCAAGATGGGACAAGGGAGTCAAGATACTAGCGAATCATTATTCCCCAGAGATTTATTACGGCAATGATGTGGGTGCTCGATCTTCTTTATGGCGTAAAAAGAGTCGTAAAAAAGACGCGAGATCTCTATGTATATAAAAATACAAGGATCCATCTCGATACCGTTGTCGACCTCGGTCTGTTTATTGAACTTGAAACGGTGATCCACGACGGAAAAAATGATGAGGAGTATTTAATCGAGCATGAAAGCGTAAAGCAAATGCTTGCTCTTTCTTTATATGAAACGATCGCAGAATCATGCTCTGATCTGTTTTGGGTGTGATCTCATGCGTGCGACACACTACTCGTTTCGTATCACCGAACCAAACTACGCGCCATCACTTACTCCAGATTCGTATGGAAATAAAAAACACCACTCCTTGGCTGGTGTTTTTTTTATTTATTATTTCTGTGATTCAAGGAATGCGAAGACCTTTTGATTTGTGAGGATCATGTGTACGAAGCCTTGCACGCGATCTTCTGGGGCATCAGGGTAATGCTGTTTTAGTATCGCAGATTCTTTTTTCATTGCCTCCTCATCGGGGGAGAGATTTTCCAGCTCTGCTATCTTTGCCGTAATGAGTTGTGTCTTTGCTCGTTTTTCTGCATCAGGACGCCAGTCTTTAACCATATCCTCGCGCGTCTTCTTTATTGCCTTGAGGTAGTCATCAAATGTCATACCCATGCGAGTGATGTCATGAGAAAATTCGTCTTCCATTCGTGCGAGCTCTTGCTCGACGATGATCTCGGGGAGTTCGATCGTTGAATCTTCTGCTATCGCCTCCATTATTGTAACGCGCTTTTTATCTTGTGATTCACGTTCTTTCTCCTTTTGAATATTCTCTTTCAGTTTTGCTTTAAAGTCTTCTACGCTGGTGAAGTCACCAAGTGTTTTTACATACTCGTCATCAAGGGTTGGGAGCTCCGCATCCTCTGTCGGTTCTTTGCCTTCTTTCTTCGCATCGTTCGTCGCACGCATGCGCTGTATCTGCTCTAGGGTCTTTGCCATATCTTCTTCTGAAACCTCAATAGTTTCTTTTTTGCTCATTTCTTTTGCCGCGATCTTTTTGTAGTCAGCGAGCGTGATCTCGGGAAAGATTGCGGAAACGATCGTAAATTCAAGTGGATTCCCAAGGGCGATCTTTTGGATCGTAACTGTCGGACGTCCAAGTACGTCAAGTTTTTCTTGAGCGATAATTTTAGGGTATGTTTTGCCGATGACAATTTCAGCCATTTCCTCAAGGATGGCAACTTCACCGATCTTTTGGATAAGCATTTTTTCCGGAACATGTCCCTTACGGAAGCCTGGCAATTCGATATCTGCACCAATGTGTTTGATCGCCTCATTTCGTGCTCCATCAAATTCTTCTGCGGGAATTGTTGCCTTGATCTCTACCTGTGAGTTAGGTAATTTTGTTATGTTGACCTTGTATGTTGTTGATTGTTCCATATGAGTGGCAATCATAACCGCGTTTACTCTTTTTCGCAAGCAAAAACACGGCGCTTTGGCGCCGTGTTTTTGTGAGAACATGAAGAGTCGACTAGATCTTATTGATATCCTCGAGTGAGGTAAGGTCGGTCGCCTTGAGATCTGCTTCAATGGCGGTCAATTCATCTGAAGTTCCTTGAGTAGAAAGTGCCGTTGTTGCAGCATCTGGGGCAACAGCCGCTTCAGTGCCCGTTGTTGCGGGAGCCTGCTCTATCGGCATTACTGCTTCGGGTGCGGGAATAGCTGGTTCTTCTGATGGAGTGATGTTCACGCTCTGCATCATGTACCATCCAAGTCCTGCAAGAATAAGCACTACGGCAACTCCTCCAATAATGAGTGTGTTCTTGTTGCCCTCTTCCACTGCTGGTGGAAATGCATTCTCTGGTGTTGGTGTGTTTTGCTCTGGTTCCATAGATTTATGTTATTTCAAGATGTGATTAAAGTCCGGTCGTTGCTTCAGTGCTTGTTGCGGGAGCCTGCTTTGCGCGTAGCGCAGAAGATGCTTTGAGTGATTCGATCGCACTTACGAGCGCTTTATGTGCCGCAGTTATTGCAACACGAGCTTTTTCAAGATTCTCACGAACAGGCTTTCCGGCATCAACAGGTTTTGTGCTTGATGCCGAAGCGTCTGCGATCGATGCTGCTTCTCCGACTTCTTGCTTTGCAGCTTCAACAGCAGCTTTTGCTTCGGAGATCTTTGTGCGAGTTGTCTTCATGAGTTCTTCTGATTTCGTCGTGTCAACTCCTTGCTCCTTGAGTTTTTCGATGCGAGACTGGGTGCGGTCACTTAATTTTGAAAGACGCTCTATCGCTGCTTCCATACGCTTGAACATTTGCTCTGACATGCGCTTAAGTATTTCGGAGCGCTTTTCCTCCATGCGTTCACGTGCTTCTGCTTGTCGTTCTTCGCGATTCTGCATTGCCGCACCTGCGCAGTCGGTCGTACTTCCTCCGCTCACACAGTCACGCATTTCTTCGCGATTCTGTATACGAGCCTCGATCGCCTTAGGAAGAGGTTGTGTTCCTGATGCCATTATGCGAAGTGGTGTGCCTGGGGGCAATATTCTTGCACCCGTTGTCGTTGCACCCCTTAAGAGTGGTTTGGGTGGAAGGGGTTTTGTTGGTGCGGGAACATCAACTGTTGTTGGTTCAGAGTCCACACTTGTGGTGGTGACTGAGACTTCTTCAGCGAGTGCGCTTGCTGGGATGAATAACATTGTGCCGATGAGTATGGCGAGAGGTTTTGAAACAGTGTTCATAAAATGGTTTATAAAATATTTTTTATTAAAGATGCATTCCAACGAATAACCTTATTAGTATAACAAAACCGATGCCCTTTGTGGAAGCATCGGTTTTGTTGTGTTGTCTCTATTATTTCTTGTATTCCTTCTGGTAGAGTTCAATGGACTGTTCTACTGCTTTTATTGCCTCCTCTTTTCCTTTCCAGTCACCTACTTCAACTTTCTTCATTTGGAGGTCTTTGTAAACTGTGAAGAAGTGTTTGATCTCTTCGAGGAGATGCGGTTCGAGGTCGCTAATGTCTTTCGTCGACTTCCATCTTGGGTCACTTGTTGGAACTGCGAGTACTTTTGCGTCTCCTTCTCCTCCGTCGATCATATCAAGTATTCCTATGGGACGTGCTTCGACGATACATCCCGGGACAAGTGGCTCGTCTCCAAGTACGAGTACGTCGAGCGGGTCCCCATCTTCCCAGAGTGTTTGGGGTACAAATCCGTAATTTGCTGGATAGTGCATTGGAGAATATAGGACGCGATCATATTTGATGAGTCCCGTATCTTTGTCGAGCTCGTATTTAACGCGTGAGAGCTTTGGGATCTCGACGATAACGTTGAGTCCATCCTTGTCTCCATAAGGTATATCATGCCAAAGGTTCATAGGTGTTTACGAAATTATTCCGTGTAAATGAGTTTGTAGTAAGATCGATCTATTCTTTTTCAGAATTTGTATTTGCTTCGATAACGGAATTATCTTCCGCAACTTCTTCTTGTTCGGTAACTTCCTCACTTGGCACCCCGATAGAAGCTGATCCAATGAATTCCGCAACTTCTTCTTCCGGGGTCTCTGTCATTTCTGGTGTAAGCACGGTGTTTTCTTCTGTTCCGAACCCTTCACCGTCTATTGATTTGATGTCGATGCGGTATCCTGTGAGTTTTGCTGCGAGGCGAACATTTTGTCCTCCACGGCCGATCGCGAGTGAGAGTTGATCGGCAGGAACTTCAATTGTTGCTTGGCGCTCTTCTTGATTGACGATGACACTGCGTACTTTTGCGGGAGAGAGTGCGTCCGCAATGAATTTCTCTGCATCAGCTGACCATTCGATGACGTCGATCTTTTCTCCTGCGAGTTCAGAGATGACGGTCGCAACGCGAACGCCACGCTGTCCGACACATGAACCGACAGGATCAACATGCTCATCGTTTGAATGTACTGCTATTTTTGTGCGTGAACCTGCTTCGCGAGCGATCTCTTTTAATTCTACGACACCATTTTGCACTTCAGGAGCTTCGAGTGCAAAGAGTGCTCGGATGAAGTTTGGATGTGCTCGTGAAAGGCGGAGATTGATCCCTCGAGGTGATTCTTCGACGGAATAGAGGTAACTGCGCAAGCGCTCTCCGGTGCGATAACGTTCTCCGGGAATCTGGTCTTCGTATGAAAGGAGTCCTGTCGCACGCCCAAGATCGATAAAAATATTTCCGCGCTCAATACGCTGTACGACACCCGTAACGATCTCTTCTCCGCGCTGGGCGAATTCATCGAGTACCGAGCTCTTCTCTGCTTCACGGATCTTCTGGATGATCACTTGCTTTGCAGTCTGCGCAGCGATACGTCCGTAATCATCCTTTGCCTCAAGTGCAAAAATAAGTTCATCACCAAGTTCGCAACCCTTCTTAATGAGACGTGCGTCTTCGATCATAATGTGGTGTTCTGGGTTGAAACGGATGCGCTGGTCGACTCCATCTTCGCTTTGCTCAGGAAGTGGGAGTGGTTCAGGGTTCACTGCACGTGAAGACTCTTCCTCCTCCTCTTCTCCTTCGATCGGCATGCGCACCATCGTGTCATCAACAACGATCTTCACCTGAACGAAGTCGGTCTTTCCCGTGTCGAAGTCGAGCTTCGCACGGACGATCTGGCCTTTCTTTCCGTAATCTTTTTTGTATGCAGCCGCAAGTGCAGCCTCGATGGCGTCGAGTATCTTTTCTTTTGGTATTCCACGCTCGTCCTCGAGTTGTTCGAGGGCGGATTTCATTGTTTTAAGGTCTAACATGGTATTGGTGTTTCTATCGTTTAAAAAACGAAGCGAGGTACCGTGGTGGTAACTCGCTCTGTACTAATAGACTGTATCAAACTATTTTGGGTACGTCAATCAGAATATAATGGCTCAAAATACGGACCAAAGAGTGCCCTTATTGTGTACCATGTACCTTGCGATAGCCCAGATATATTGCGAGAAGGATAAGCATGCCTGCCCCAACCTGAAACAAGAACGGTGCGTGTGCGGTGTATGAAAAAATGAATGCAAATGGCGTAATTCCAATGATCGTCGTGAGTGTATATGTGCCGATATTAATTGATGTAAAAAGTCCTATTGCGTAGCTTAAGATGTCAACAGGTATCACCATGCGTAAGAATAGGATGTTCCAAAAAACATATTTCTCGCCAAGTACACGCTCGTATCTTTCGATGTCGCGCAGGTCGACGAAGCGCACGAGGAGTGGTTTGCCAAAACGTCGTGCGACCATGAATGCGATGACTGACCCTATCGTCCACCCAATAATACTCATGATCGCGGTCGTGGTTGGTCCCCAGATCATTACTGCAAGCGGAATGAGCGCGACCGTACTTATGGGAGCAATCACTGTCGCAAGGGTGCCCGCAAGAATATATGCTGTCATGCCGAGAATACCAGGGTTAAAATACTCGACAATGACACTTGAGAATTCTTGTGTTGCAAGAATGCTGCTGGCAAAAAAGAGCAGGAGTATAAGTGCGCCAATGATCTCTTTGGTGGACATATATAAAGGATAGCACAGCGCCTTCTAGGTGAGTCCTGTTCCGTAGTCTTTCTTTGTCTGTCTATAGATAAAGACACTTTCGAACGAAACAAAAAAGGCATATAATAAAATATAGTTTTTCATCATATGCTTGTCCAAGAAAGTAAATTAAAAAAATTTATTCTCGATTCAGATCTCGCGACGCGAGCGGAGATCGTTGCTGCCGAAAAAGAGGGAGAAAAAGAAGGTGGAAGTATCGGTGACGTGCTCGTGCGACAGGGGAAGATATCCGCAGATGATCTTCGTCGTGTGCAAGCGTATATCCTTGGTATTCCATTCATTGACCTTAAGGGACAAAAGATCGACTTTAGTGTGCTCTCCCTTATTCCTGAGCCGATCGCGCGTAAGCATAATATCGTTGCTTTTCGAAAGACTGATTCTGGGCTTGAGGTCGCAATGCTTGATGTCGATGATCTTGAGGCTATTGATTTCGTGCGCAAAAAGGTCGGAACACGCATTCTGACTCGTCTCACTGATCAAGAGTCTGTGAAGGGGGTGTTGCTCCAGTATCAAAAATCGCTCAAGGCAGAATTCGGTGACATCATTCAACAAGAAGCGCAGACGATCAAAATGCTTTCTGAGGATGAAGATAATCCTGCATCAGAAAAAGACCTCAAGAAGCTCGCCGAGGATCTCCCTGTGGTGCGTATCGTTGATACACTCCTTAATCATGCGGTCATTCAGGGTGCATCAGATATTCATATTGAGCCGATGGAAAATCAGCTCCTCGTACGTTATCGTATCGACGGTATCTTACATGATGCGATGGTGCTTCCAAGAGATTCAGCTCCGGGTATTGTTGCGCGCATTAAGGTGCTTTCCAATCTCAAGCTCGACGAGAAGCGTTTGCCACAGGACGGTCGTTTCAAGATCGAACTCAATAGCGAAAAGGTCTCATTTCGTGTATCGACACTCCCAACGCATAACGGTGAGAAGACGGTCATGCGTTTGCTTCGTGAATCATCCGGGGGATTTAGTCTTGAGTCGAGCGGTTTTCATGGACAAGGGCTTGAAGCACTTCACAAAGCGATGAATCAGCATGTGGGAATGCTTTTGGTGACCGGACCGACTGGGTCAGGAAAAACAACGACGCTCTACACACTTCTCGATATTTTAAATACTCCCGATGTTAATATTTCAACGATCGAAGACCCTGTTGAATATCAAATGCCACGTATCAATCAGACGCAGGTGAAGCCCGAGATCGGACTTACTTTTTCGATGGGTTTGCGCGCGCTCTTGCGTCAGGACCCAGACATCATCATGGTGGGAGAGATCCGTGACGGTGAGACCGCGTCTTTGGGTATCAATGCCGCACTCACTGGACACTTGGTGCTCTCCACGCTCCACACCAATTCTGCCGCGGGAACTCTTCCGCGCTTCATTGATATGGGTGCCGAGCCATTCCTTATTGTTTCAACAGTGAATGTGGTCATTGGTCAGCGTCTCGTACGCAGACTTTGTGGTTCGAAGGAAAAATACACGTTAACTAAGGCTGAGATCGAAGCATTGGGTAAAAAGGCAAATCTTGATCTCGTATTAAAGGCTCTCAAGGATGAGGACGTTGTGCCCAAAAATGCGACATGGGAGGATGTTCCATTCTATAAACCAAAACCATCCCAAGAATGCGAAGAGGGGTATAAGGGTCGTGTGGGTATTCATGAAGTTTTGCAGATGTCTCCTGCAATACGTGAGCTCGCTGTCGCAAATTCGTCTGCCGAAAATATTGAGAATCAGGCGCGCAAGGAGGGTATGCTCATCATGCTTGAAGACGGGATCTTTAAAGCAGCGAAGGGGCTGACCACAATCGAAGAGGTGTTCCGTGTTGTAAGTAGTGAATAGTTTTGTGCCCCAGCTCAAACTCCGCTGCTTAATTTAAGTATCCTATTTCTTGTGCGCGATAATTCCTATATAATGGAGTAAGTTATGCCCAAGTATAAATATAAAGCACAATTACTCGCAACCGGCGCACAGGTCGAAGGTACAGCCGAGGCTGCGGATAAATTTGAACTCGCGAAGAATATCAAAGTTGAAGGGAAGCTACTTCTTACTGCAACAGAAAGTGGAGCGGGTGGTTTTGATATGGATAGGATCAATGCGTTCCTCTCGAAGATCGATCTCCGAGAGAAGATCCTTTTTGCACGCAATCTTGCAACAATGATCGAGGCCGGTCTTCCTATTTCTCGTGCACTTCAGATATTTTACAAACAAACACAAAATCCAAAGTTTCGTGAGGTATTGCGCTCGCTTATTGATGATATCAATAAAGGAACGGCGCTTTCTGATGCGATGAGAAAATTTGAAGATGTATTTCCTCCAGTTTTCATTTCAATGGTGCACGCAGGAGAAGAGTCAGGAGGTTTGGTTGAGTCACTAAATACGGTGGGAGGCCAAATGGAAAAGACATACGTCATCAAGAAAAAAGTAAAAGGCGCAATGACGTATCCCGTTATCGTGCTCAGTGTCATGATGGGTGTCGGCGTGCTCATGATGATCTACGTTGTACCAGGTCTCTCGTCGACATTCAAAGAAATGGATGTAGAGCTGCCTCCGCTTACGAAGGTCATTATTAATGTAAGTGATTTTCTTCAGCATCAATTGATCCTCTTCCTTCTTGGTGTCGGTACTTTTGTTGGTGCATTTATTTGGTTCAAAAGAACTGAATTTGGAAGTCGTGCCATCGATTTTCTTGTCCTCCGCGCTCCTGTGTTTGGGAAATTAGTTCGCGAGTTCAATTCCGCACTCGCGACACGCACACTCTCCTCTCTTATTTCTGCCGGTGTCGATATTGTGCATGCGATATCCATTACAAGAGACGTCGTTTCAAATGTGTACTATAAAGACACACTCCTTCAGGCGGGGGAGAATGTACAGAAGGGAATTCCGCTTTCGAAGGTGTTCACGGAGCATCCCGAGATCTATCCCGTTATGGTTGGAGATATGATGGAAGTGGGCGAAGAAACGGGAGGTCTTTCTGATATGTTAAAGAAGATCGCTGTTTTCTACGAGGATGAAGTCGATAATGCAACCGAAAATATGTCAAAGATCGTTGAGCCGCTACTCATGGTGGTGATCGCTCTTGGTGTCGGTGTCTTTGCTATCGGTATGATCACTCCAATGTATAAGCTTATGGATGGTGTCTAAGATCATGCCACGCTCACTTCAATTCTCTCGTGGTGTCACATTGATCGAAACTCTTGTTGCGGTCGCTATTATGGCAATGATCAGTGGTGTTGTGCTTGCATCGCTTAATAATTTTCGTGCACAGAAAACGATGGATGCTGCCGTGGAACAGGTGCTTGCCGCATTCAGTCAGGCGCACTTCGATACGATATCCTCAAGAAATGATAAGCAGTATGGAATACATATTGATACCGATAAGGTCGTTTATTTCATTGGACCAACATATACCGCAGGTTTATCAACGAACGTGGTGTATCGCTTCGTTGTGCCTGTTGAGATCGTAAATATTTCCCTTGCCGGCGGGGGGAATGAAGTGTTATTTGAGCGATTGTCCGGTGGAACAAATCAGAGTGGGACATTTGACGTGCGAGCAAAATCAAATAATTCTCTGAAAACAACAGTGACGGTGAATGGCACGGGTGCGATCTCGATATAGTATAATAACGGAAGTCGGATTAATGTTTTATATAATCATATGAAGAACAGAGTGATGCGCAGTAATATTCAAGAGTCTAGGGGATTCACGCTCGTAGAGATCATTCTCGCAACGAGTATTTTCACGATGTTCTTTCTTTCTATCTCTTTCTTTTACAAAAAAGCGCTTGATGTGAGTCAGGATACGACTGCGCATATTCAATCGGGATATTTTCTTGAAGAGGGTATCGAGGCTATCAAGTTGATGCGTGACGTGAGTTGGACATCAAATATTGCGACACTGAGCCCTGGAACGACATACTATCTTTACTGGGATGGTTCCATATGGACGGCGACGACAACACTTCAAAAACTCGAGAATACGTACACGCGCTCTTTTGTTGTTGAGAATGTTTCTCGTGATGGGAATGATAATATTGTGAGCTCGGGTGGAGTCAATGATCCGGGTACAAAGAAGATCACTCTAAATATCTCCTGGATGCGACATGGTAATAAGGGTACAGCGAATGATTCTATTCAAACCTATGTCACTAATCTCTTAAGTAACTAAAATATGTCTTTTAAAGATCTTCGTATGTTGTCACACAATAAAGGACTCTCTCTCATTGAGGTGGTGCTTTATGTTGGCCTCTTCTCGATGCTTTCCGTTGTTGCTATTAACTCAATGATGCAGACGGTGGGCGCGTTCAATCATTTGCGCTCTTCTCGTGATATGAACGACTCAGCCGTAAAGGTGATGGAGCGCCTTACTCGTGATATTAAAAGTGCGACATTAGTTGATCTTACAAATAGTACATTCAATGCAGATCCGGGGCGCCTGACACTAAGCACGGTGAATGCGTCAGGTACAGCCATGACCGTTGAGTACTATGTTTCGGGAAATACACTCCGGATCAGAGAGGATGGCACTGATAAGGGTTCACTTATTTCATCTCGCACAGAGATCGAGGGATTGGTCTTCAATTATATTGACACAGGAGAGACGGTGGGTGTGAAGATCAATCTTCGCCTTCGTCCCGCTCGCGGCATCGCTATTGATGAGAATTATTTCTATAATACTGTTATTCTCCGTGGTACATACTAAAAGTGTCTTATATTTATGCACAAAACTTTCATTCAACAATTAAGACAAAGCAAGACGCGTGGTGCGGCACTCATTCTTACTATCTTTTTCTTCGTGATGATCTCTCTTGCGATCATTCAGTCTGCAACGATCGGAGTTATCTCTGAACTCAAGACCTATCGATCTTTGGTGACATCGAAGTATTCGTATATTGCCGCAGAGGTAGGTATTGAGGATCTTTATTATCGCACGATCACAAGCAAACAACTCCCCGTAAGTAACAGTGAGACATTCATCCTTAATAACGCTTCATCAACAGTTACGGTAAATGCAATATCTTCATCAGAAAAGGAATTCTATTCAAATGGAGATGCCTCAAGTCGTGTACGTAAGATCTATATGAGAACATCAAAGACCGCCACCCCGATCTTTTATTATGCCGCCCAAGTGGGGCGTGGAGGTATTGTTATGAATAATAATGCAGATATCATCTCCACTGCGCTCGGAGAAGGTAATGTTTATTCAAATGGTGCGATCATTGGAACAAGTGGAACAACTATTACCGGAAGTGCAACGGTCGCTTCGGGCATCTCTGCAGATACAGTGGCAAGTTCGACGGTGTGTACGACAGAAAAGATCGTCGGACAGACCGGTGGTGCACGTATGTATGCGCAGAGTTTTTTCATGAGTACGACTTCACCAGATACGCTCGCAAAGGTCTCGCTTCTTATGAGTCGAACGGGTAGTCCTGCTGCGGCAACTGTCTACATTACGACCGATAATGCAGGAAAACCTTCGACAACCGCCCTTGCTTCACAGTCGCTCACAAATACGATGGTGACGAGTGTCTCCCCAACCATTCCTTCTATGGTCAATGTCATCTTTACTTCTCCCCCAACTCTCTCTCCTACTACTAAGTACTGGATCGTACTTAGTTCACCGTCTCACTCATCAAAGTATTATCGCTGGTGTGCGAACGGAGGGTCTTCAGCACCAGGAGATTATGGCATTGGAGATGCGCGCACTTCAACGACTGCGTGGACGACAAGTCCTGTCCCCACTTGGACATCAGTGACGCCCGCGGGTGCGGATATGGGTTTTAGGGTCTACTTTGGTGGTGGGCAAAGTTTGATCAGTGGTGTCGATATTTCAGACATCGCAAAGGCGGATACGATCACTGGTTCGGATGTGGGGGGTGATGCGTATTATCAAACTATTAATGGTGGTACCACAATAGGTGGAACGGCGCATTCGGGTTCTCCGACACCTCCAGAGATCGGTATGCCTATTTCTGCTGCAATTCTCGCAACATGGGAGACTGAAGCTGCCGCAGGTGGAACTATTACAGGTAATTGTGGAGCAGGTGGCGTTGCGGGGTGTAACACATTCCCGCTTACGCTTGGGCCAAAGAAGATCGTTGGGAATTTGACCATTGGAAATGGTGGGACGCTCACTATATCAGGAACACTGTATATTACAGGGAATATTAGCCTTTCAAATAATAGTACGATCAGGTGTGCGGCGGCGTATCTCGCGAATAGTTGTAAGATCATTACGGCAGGATCGGCAGATATCAATAATAATGGAATATTTAATGGGTCAGGGACTGCGGGAAGTTTTGTTTTCATGATCTCCTCAAAAGTTGGATGTCTTGGGCCTGGGACACCTGCAACGACGGGTTGCGCGGCGAACAATAGTGGAATTAATCTTGAGAATAATGTCGATGGTGCGCTTTTCTATACCACCAATTCAGCAATCCATATTAGCAATAATGCAGAGGTTAATGCGGTTGTAGGATACAAGCTCATACTTGATAATAATGCGACCATAGAATATAACAGTCTTGTGCGTAATCTCACGCTCACCTCTGATGATTCTGGCGGTTCTGGTGCAGCATGGAACGTGAATCGGTGGAATGAGTACTAGGAAGTAATGTGATCTTTTGGTAAAAACAGCGGAATAATTCGCTGTTTTTATTTACATGAGGCTGAGTTTTTTCTTTGGTGGTATGATGAGTGAAGTAAGTATCGTCATTACACATATATGAAGCAATTTCAAAAATTCACGAGACAACATGGGGCAGCACTCTTGCTTACCGTCTTTTTCTTTGTGATTATCTCCGTGGTAATCGTGCTTTCGGTGTCGACGGGGACAATCGCTGAACTGCGAACATATCGCACGCTCGTTAATTCGAAGTATTCGTACACAGTCTCTGAGGGTGTTAGTGAGGATA
>DAIUCR010000024.1:0-12436 GCA_036846065.1 Patescibacteria group bacterium
CGTTTTTGTGCCCGAGGCCGGACTCGAACCGGCAAGCCTTGCGGCGGGAGATTTTAAGTCTCCTGTGTTTACCATTTCACCACTCGGGCAGGAAAGGAAATATTATGGAGACGTAGGCGGGAGTCGAACCCGCGCGTAACGGTTTTGCAGACCGTCGCGTTAACCACTTCGCCACTACGTCTTTTGAAAGATTTTCTCGATTTCTTCAGTAACTCGTTTGGGTTTCTTTTGAAAATAGTACTTAAATATTTCGAATTTTCTTTGCAAGTAATATTGGTCTTGACCGCACTTTGCAAAAAGGAATTCAAAAAGCTTAACACTATCTTCTGTCGCATATCGTAATTGAAACGATCTGTCACCACGGTAGACTTTTTGTTGCCTTAAGTTCAACCGAGTATGTAGAGTATTGCATAATTCATGCAAGAAATCAAAACTCCCCGATGTAAAAATAATTGTTAGTTTATTGATGATTTCCTGACCCAAGATACCCTTTGTGCGATAAAGCGAGACACAACCATCGCCATCAAAGTATCCGCGTACAAAGTCAGAAAAAAACTCATCGGGCACACTGGGTATTTTAATGGTCAGTGATTTGTTGGGGTACAACCCAATTTCGATCAGCGAATCATAAAGGGGTGTGTTCCCGATTCGTAATAGATATTGTTTCTTCCCTCTGCTGGGAGATGATTCGACGATGGTGTGCTCGGAATCAAGTATCTTTTTTATCATGAGAATTGTCTCCTTGTCGGTGCTCGATACTCGAACATATTTTCCTCGAAGGTACGATGCATCCTCCATGCTCCCATCTGCGTAGAGATAGCCTAAGACGTACGCCATTTGATGCGACCAAGATTTGAAAAAATTTTCATTGACACAATAGCGAATACCCATAAATAAGTGGTAATGATATATACTGCAATTTTACCACTCGGTTATTTATTTGAAAATATTCTCTTATAACTTACTCACTGACATCTGTATGTTCTGTCTCATGAGAGAGTTCCTCGATGCGTTGACGATTTTTCTCACCAATATCAGGAGAAAAGACGATATGTGGAAGACGATGCATCTTACTGTGCTTTCTGATGTAGTCGCAAAACTCACCACGCAAGCGGTTTGCAAATTGTATGACCGCCTTCTCTTTTTCGTTGGGAATAACCGAAAGAAATATCTCTGCGCGCTTAAGATCGGGCGAAAGAGAGAGATTTGTTACGGTAACGAGTGAAGTACGATTAGAGTGGCGCGCAAGAAATTCACCTGCGAGTCCCTTGAGTTCCAATAAGACTTTTTCTTGTTTGAAGTCGATCATATTTATTGTTTACGCACGATCGCGTAGGGGATGAGGACATCCTTTTCTGCGAGAGTGAATTTTGATTCCACCATGAGTCCGCACTCAATGCCTTCCATTACTTCATGCACTTTTATCTTTTGAGATTGGAGTTCGGTGATCTTTCCTTCTCCGATCTCGACATCGCGACGCATGATCTTAAATTTTCCTCCGCTTACGATCTTTCCTTTTTCGACGCGTCCACCAATGACCTGCTTTTCTTTTTGCTGGCTAAAATAGCGGATGATACGAAACTCTCCAAGGGGTTCAATGACTTCGATGTGTGGTGCACGCGTCTGTATTTCAGATGCAAGCCACTCGGTGAGTTTATAGATCACATCAAACGTATGGATCTCGATATTATTTCGTGAGGCAAGATCTGCTCCAAGGCTGTCTGCTTTTGTGTGAAACCCAATGACAATAACATTATCACTTCCTCCTGCGGCAACCTTGATGTCGCCCTCAGAGATGGCACCAACCCCCTTTTGAACAATCCGTAATTTTACACGCTCGTGTGTTAATTTTGCGAGCTCATGTTCTATTGCTTCAAGACTGCCTGCTACATCAGTCTTTATGATAAGAGGTATGACGACAGTGTCTTTTCCGAGAACCTCATGCTTTTGAATGACCGGTGACTTTTTTGCCGCAGTAACAAGTTCTTCCGCTTGTTTTTTTGATTCACATGTCGTGACGATTGAACCTACCTTAGGTACGATACTCCAACCTGTAAGACGTACGGGTGTAGAGAATGATGCTTCAGCAAGTGCTGCACCCATGAAACTTTCCATGATGCGCACGGGTGCCATTGCATCCTCAGCAACAACGAACATCCCTCGTTTCAATGTTCCGTCGGTAATAATAAGTGTCGCACTCACACCTTTCTTTGGGTCCATATTGGATTCGATGATGATACCTTCTGCGGGTTTTGATTGATCACCTTTAAGTTCTGCCATTTCAGCGACAAGAAGCATTGTATCAAGAAGATCATCGACTCCTTGTCCTGTTTTTGCGGAAATAGCGACCCATGGCACATCACCACCATATCCCTCAACATAGATCTCCGCTTCTGCAAGCATTTGTTTTGTCCGGTCGATATTTGCGTTTGGTTTGTCGATCTTATTGATAGCGACAATGTAGGGGATTCCAGCCTCCTTTATTGATTTATGAGCTTCAATGGTTTGTGCCTTTACTCCGTCTTCTGCTGAAACGACAAGTACGGCAATATCCGCAACGCGCGCCCCACGCGAACGCATTCCTTGAAATGCCTCGTGTCCGGGTGTGTCAAGGAAGCTAATACGCTTCATTTCTCCTTTTGTGCCTTTGTGTGTAACCTCGTATGCGGAGATATGCTGCGTGATACCGCCCGCCTCTTTATCGACAATGTTTGTTTTTCTGATGTAGTCCAAAAGCGTCGACTTTCCGTGGTCGATGTGGCCCATAATGACAACAATGGGTGGGCGCTCTATGAATTGTGGGCTTTTTTTGGTCATACAAATAATATGTTGGGATACTACCACGCAACATGCGTGTTGTCGAACCTTCTTTTTGCCCCACTTCTCGTGTTCTTGTGATCAAACAAAAAAAGACGCGATGCATCATCCCGTCTTTTTTGTTGAAGAAGGCTCGTTATTTTAATACCTCTCGCTCTTCGTCGGTAAGTTCGAACTCCGAATTACGTTTATTGATCGGTTTTGCAAAAATACTCATCTTGTCACGAGCGTAGAGACTTGAGATGACAACACCACTTCCTTCTTCGTCCAAGAGTGCGGTTGCAAAACTTTGATTTCCGCCCGAACCCGTTCCCTGGAATGGATTGAAGCGGATCGTCTTTGCTCCATGAAGCTTCTTTTTGATACGTTCATCAACTTTTTTGAATTCATCTTCGGTAGATTTTTTGAATTCGAAAAGTTTTGCGAGGGAATTTTGATTTTCAACAATGGTATCTTCGAGTGTGGCTGCCGATTTTCCTTTAAGCATCTTTCCAAGTCTGCGTTCAAGGAGGATATTCCAGATAACAAGAAGTAAGATCGCGGTGCCAAGAATAAGAACGGTCGTAAATTGTTGATTCATACTTGGTTATAATAGCGCACAAGAGAGAGAACGCAAAAAGTGCGTATGTTGATAGTGCATAAGGCTAAAAATATGACTTTATTATGATTGTATATTTTTCTTGATTTGCTGAAAAAGATTGAAAACAATGCTCCGTGGGGCTATGATGATGCTCATGAACCGTATATATATGGACCATGCAGCAGCAACCCCCGTTGATGCTCGCGTTATTGCCGACATGGCGCCCTTTTGGGATAAGATGTTTGCGAATCCAGGCGCTATTCATAGAGAGGGAGTTGAGGTTGTAAACATGATCGGACGAGCGAGGGCTAATATCGCCGGAATTCTTGGTATCCACGCTGATGAGGTTGTTTTTACGGGCAGTGCAACGGAATCAGTAAACCTTGCTCTTTTGGGAACGGTGCGCGCCTGGCAGGAGATGCATCCTGAGCGGATTGCTCATATTATCGTGAGTGCGGTGGAGCATGATGCCGTGCTTGAACCGGTATACATACTTGAGCAAGAGGGAGTGCGTGTGACAAGGATACCTGTTGATGCGGAAGGGATTGTTCTCCTGAAGAATATTGAGGAAGCAATAACAGAGGATACGGTCATCATCTCTGTCATGTATGCGAATAATGAGATCGGTACGATACAACCGATCCGTGACATTGCAAAGACGATCCGTAAGTGGAAGAAGAATTTTCGCGAGGCGGTACGTACGGAAAAGCCGACGGGTGACGGGCGCTATCCTCTTTTTCATACTGATGCGTGTCAGGCGACGAATTATCTTGATATGCATGTTCCTCGTCTTGGCGTGGACCTCCTGACGCTCTCGGCGGGGAAAATATACGGACCAAAGGGTGTCGGATTGCTTGTGGTCACGCGTGATGTACCACTTAGATCTATTATTTCTGGAGGCTCACAGGAAGGTGGTCGTCGTGCGGGTACAGAGAATGTTCCCGGGGTCATTGGCTTATCCTCCGCACTTACACTCGCCCAAGAGATGAAAGAGGTGGAATCACAACGACTCACAGAGGTCCGTGATCATGCCATGTTGGCATTGCGTGCAATTCCTGGAGTCATTATTAATGGTAGCGTCGCAGAGCGTCTCCCGAATAATGTACACTTCTCTCTTCCTGGCGTTGATCACGAATTTCTTGCGATCGCACTTGATGCGAAGGGTATTGCGGTTGCCACCAAGAGTGCTTGCAATGAATCTGACGCTGAGTATTCTCACGTACTCCTTGCTCTTAACGAATCAAGGGGTGGAACGTACCCCACTTCGGGTATAAGACTTTCATTTGGAAGACAGACGACCATAGATCATGTCGATCGCTTCATTGAAGCTCTTGGTGCGATCAGAGAGCAGATGCTTGTTTCCGGTGTTATACTAGAGAAGTAGCGCTATTAAATTTATTTTTTCCAACATGTTTACTGCAAAAAATTATGAACACTTACTGGGTACTCCGGGATTCAGTGAGTCATTACTTAAGAATCATTTTGGGCTTTATGAGGGTTATGTAAAGAATACGAACCTTCTTGTCGAAAAACTTGAAAGCTTCGTAAAGTCGGATGCGTACGGAACTCCTGAATACAATGAGCTAAAGCGTCGTTTTGGTTGGGAATACAATGGCATGCGTTTGCATGAGTTGTATTTTGGGAATATGAAAAAAGGTGGTACTGCGATCGATCTCGCACATCCACTTATGGCAAAACTTTTTGCGCGATTTGGTTCATATGATAATTGGGTAAAAGATTTTAAAGCGACAGGCGCAATGCGCGGCATCGGATGGGCTATCTTGGCGTATGACAATGATTCACATGAGTTATTTAATATATGGGTAAACGAGCACGATGGGGGGCATCTTGCGGGTGCAACACCACTCCTTGTTATGGATGTGTTCGAGCACGCATTCGTACTTGATTATGGAATGAAGCGTGCTGACTATATTGAATCATTCTGGAACGCAATTGATTGGGAAGTGGTTCTTGCTCGCGCCGCGGTGATTGCATAATATTTTGCGAGAGAAGTTTAGAAGTAAAAGCTCCATCATGCATGTGGGGCTTTTGCTATGGAGGCATTGTGATACAATAAAATCCTATGGATGACTTGAACAATCGTCAGATGATATTGCTTACAATGTTGGTATCGTTCGTTGTTTCTATCGCAACGGGTATCATTACTGTTGCGATGTTGAATGAAGCGCCACAGACGCTGACACAGACAGTGAATCGTGTCGTAGAAAGAACGATCGAACGTGTCACTCAAGCAACATCAACACAGTCTGTTGCTCCTTCGGTGACGACGGTCACAAAAGAAGTGACGGTGTACGCAAAAGAGGAGGATCTTTTGGTCGCTGCAGCAGAAAAAAATCAATCTCGAGTCGCGGTCATTTATGCTGTGAGTGCGGCGACAGGAACGCCACCTCTCGGTATTGGATTCGTTGTTTCTCGCGATGGTGTCATAGCAGTACCATCTCGTATGTTCTACATCGACAACCCAAGTCAAATAGCTTATGCCGTGGATATCAATGGGACATATTATACTGCTCAGCATATTGCTGCTAGTGCGGCAGATATCTCTTCTCCTGTCGCATTTCTCAAGATCACGAATGCTGATGGTGTAAATTTTGATTCGGTTACATTTGGTTCACTGAAATCCGAAATGCGTCCAGGGCAGACCGTTGTCATGATCGGTGGCGGAATGGGGGATTCCGTTTTTAAGACAAGCATCTCTCGATTAGTGTATAGCGCAAACAAAGGAGAGAATGCATCGACTTCACCAAAGATACTCTCTGCGCTTGAGGTAAATCCGAGGATCCCTGAAAAGAATGATGGTGGACTTGTTGTAAATCTTGATGGTCAGCTTGTCGGTATGAGTGTGTGGGTTGAAGACCTTTCTCGGTACATCATCTATCCTTCCTCCCGCATCTTTGATCTTGTTGGTACAAAATCTACTCCAAAGACCCAGGCGTCAAACGGTGGGACGGGGCCAGAGAATACGATCGCCTCTTAAATGTTTGGTTGTTATAATCAAGAAATATGGAGGGGGAGATGATATGTGCCTGAAAAAGTATCTCCCAAGTAAGGTCTTTACTTTCTTGATAAATGTTGTATTCTTCTTCATTACAGGAGTTTCTTAAGAGAAACTAAATAACACATGATCTATGCCACCATTCAATAATTTCACAACTAAAGCACGGGATGCCATACGGCGCGCACATGAGCTTGCTATTGAGCGTGGACAAACACACGTTACGCCAGTACATCTCTTTGCGGGGCTTGTTTTGCAAGAAGAAAGCATTGTGCTCTCGATACTCGAAAAACTCGACATCGATGTTGTTTTGCTTACCGAGTCGATCATTGAATCGATGGAGGAGGGTAGTGTTGAAAGCAGTGCGACAACTTCATCCTATCAGCTTTATCTTATGCCGGAACTTGCACAGGCAATAGAATCTTCACAGCAGATCGCAAAAGATCTGAACGATCAATTCATCTCCACTGAGCATCTCTTCCTTGCGCTTATGACCGTACCATCGACTGCACAGGAGATGATCGGTCGCTTTAAGATCACTCGCGATAATGTTATTCGCGTACTTCAAGAGTTGCGCGAGAGTAATGGTGGTGACGGTGATTCTCCGAAGAAACTTCGCGCGATCAGCAAGTATACACGTTCACTTACCAAGCTTGCGAGCGAAGACAAGCTTGATCCTGTTGTTGGGCGCGATGAAGAGATCGGGCGTATCATTCAAATACTTTCTCGTCGTACGAAGAATAATCCGATATTGATCGGTGAAGCGGGCACAGGAAAGACTGCAGTCGTTGAAGGACTCGCACAACGTATTGCGAAGGGTGATATTCCTGAATTTTTGCGAGACAAAGAACTTGTCTCACTTGACCTTGGTTTACTTATTGCGGGAACAAAATACCGTGGTGAATTCGAAGAGCGCTTGAAATCGATCATGAAGGAAGTGGAGCGCGCAGAAGGGAAGATCATTCTTTTCATTGATGAGATCCATACCATCGTCGGGGCCGGTGCCGCAGAAGGCGCAATGGACGCATCAAATATGTTAAAGCCCGCACTTGCGCGCGGAGAACTTCGCGCTATTGGTGCAACGACGATCAAAGAATATCAAAAGCATATCGAAAAAGATCCCGCACTCTCTCGTCGTTTCCAGCCCGTATTCATTAATGAGCCTTCTATTGAAGATGCGGTTGCCATCTTACGTGGACTTAAGGAGAAGTATGAGATATACCATGGCGTCAAAATTACCGATGATTCGATCTTGGCTGCGGTGAACCTTTCATCGCGTTATATCACTGATCGATTTCTTCCCGACAAGGCGGTTGACCTCATCGATGAGGCAGCATCATCGCTCCGCATCGAGCTTGAAAATAAACCAACCATTCTTGAGCAGACACATCGCAAGATCATGCGTCTTGAGATAGAGAAGGAGGCGCTCAAACAAGAAAGCGAGGGCCCAAGCGGAAAGAAGACAAAGGGCCGCATGAAGGTCATCGAAAAGGAGATCGCCGATCTCAAAGAGGAGACACGCGAGTTTGAGCTGAAGTGGAAGAATGAGAAAGAGCTCGTACTTGATCTTCGTAATATCAAGAAAGATCTTGAGGCGCTTCGTCTTGAGGCTGAGAATGCAGAAATGCGTTCCGATCTTGCGAAAGCAGCAGAGATCCGTTATGGAAAGATACCCGTACTTGAAAAATCTCTTGCTGATAAGAATGCGAAACTTAAGAAATTACAAAGTGCGCGACGCATTCTTCATGAGGAGGTAACGGAGCAGGATATTGCAAAAGTTGTTGCAAAGTGGACGAGTATTCCTATTTCGCGCATGCTCGAGGAGGAGGCTGAGAAGCTTGGTCGTATCGAGGAGGAGTTGAATAAACGTGTTGTGGGGCAAGATGAGGCCATTCAGAAGGTTTCTGATGCGATCAAGCGCTCACGTGTGGGTATTGCTGACCCGGGACGTCCGATCGGCTCGTTTCTCTTCCTTGGTCCAACAGGTGTTGGTAAAACAGAACTCACGAAAGCACTCGCAGATTTTCTTTTTGACGATCCGAAAGCGCTCATTCGTGTCGACATGTCAGAATATATGGAAAAGTTTGCTGTTTCGAAATTGATCGGTGCACCTCCGGGCTATGTGGGTTATGAAGAGTCTGGGAATATCACGGACATGGTTCGCCATCGCCCATACTCAGTCATTCTCTTCGATGAGATAGAGAAGGCACATCCCGAGGTTTTCAATATTCTTCTACAAGTCCTTGATGATGGACGTCTTACGGACTCGAAGGGTCGTGTGGTGAACTTTAAGAATACGGTCATTATTATGACCTCGAATATCGGTGGAGAATTCATCGACAAGATGCAAACAATAGGATTTGGTTCTGGTGAAGATAAGGATCAATACGGAGCGGCAAAAGAAAAGGTGATGGATCGTTTGAAAGATTTTTTCCGTCCAGAATTCTTAAATCGTCTCGATGATATCATTATGTTCGACATCCTTCCTCCTCAGGCATTGAAGCAGATCGTGAAGATTCAAGTTGATCGTATGCGTGAGAGGCTTGCTGCAAAGGATATTAAGCTCGCTATCTCTCTAGATGCACTTGATTATCTCGCCAAAGAGGGCTACAACCCGCAATACGGCGCACGACCGCTCCGTAGGCTTATTCAGGATAAAATACTCACACCTGTTGCATCGACGATCATCAAGGAGCGTATGATGGCAGGAGGGGTGGTGACGGTCGGAATGAGTGCTGGAGAGATCGTTATAAAAGTGGAAAAGAGAAAGATCCCTATTCGTTCAAAAGTGAAGACAAAAATGAGCGTAGGAGTTTAAGTAAGAAAACCGTCCCAATGGGGGCGGTTTTTCTCTGTTCGTTTAATTCGTATAAAAAAACGCGCATCCCCTGTATTGGGCTGCGCGTTAGTGTTACAAACAGTCTTTGTTCAAAAGATATTTCATTGCATCCGAAACGGTATACGAGTCATCCTCGTTTTGCATGAGTGCTTGCAGGAAGCGAACATCATCACCAAGAGTGAAGATCTGTGGTTCATTGGGGTGTCCAAGTGTTACCGCAGAGAGAAGTCCATTGCAAAGACAGCGTTTATCTTGACTACCTTCGAGAGTCCCACCTTTGTGTAGGTATTTTCCTTCCGGCTCTGCTCCGCATCGAGAAACAATGACACCATCAGGGCGCCTGAAAAGGCTCACGAGATAGCTTAAGTTACAGATCCGTTTACGTCCCGCATATGTTGCTTTATCCGAAAGTGTTCCTGGTAATTCGATCACCTTAAATGGAAATCCCGTCGGTGACCATTCGCTTGTTATGATACGCAGGTTGTTTCGAAATCCCATTTTGCGAATAAAGCGTTTTTGTTCATCATTGAGAGCAGATTCTTGCGCAAGGGCGAAGATGGACCCTGCTTGTATTCCCGCCGCGCCCACCCCTTGTGCGTATCGAAGTCCATCGGGATTTGCAAGTGCTCCGCCGATCCAAAATGGTAAGCCAAGCGAATGAAGTCTCTCAAAATTGATCTTATCTTTCTCTCCATATATCGGCTCTCCGTATTCGTTGAACAACTTCGGATTGCCTCGTGGGCCTGCGTTGTGGCCACCAGCTGTGGGGAGTTCCGCCACGAAACCATCCATTTTTCCAGAAGCCTTTTTGCTCAACAGGATCTCTGCGAGCTTGTCTGATGAGACGATAGGTAAGAACTTCGGACGCTTCAGTGAAAAAGATCCTTTATTAAAGAAAGTCTTTGGATCGAACACCATTTGTACTGCGGGGCCGGATGACCCTTCGACGGTCATGCGATATTCCGCAGATCTTCCACTTGCAAAAGCATCAAGAATTCCGGGAACTTGAAGTGGAATACCCGCACCGATAGTAATAACATCCACATCCGCAAGCATTGCTCCAAAAAAACTATACAAATGGGGCATCTGAACTTTTTCAAGATAGTTGATGCTGATGGGGTGGTCGTGTCCTTCTTTTGCGAGCCACACCATTGCAAAATTTGCACAGATGGTAAGCTCGATCAAATTCCGTGGGGGGTGCAAGCTAAACACTGGCACCTTATGATATTTTTTGTATTGCTCGATCCCACCTTCGATGAAGTATGTTGCTCGTACTCTCTCGGCGATATCTGGGAAGGGGAATGCTTCAAGTGCGCGACGATAGTGTCCACCGGGGTCACCGTGTTGCAAAATGTATGCGAATACGTGGGAAACTGCTACTCCCGAAACTGTGCCTAATCCGCCACATAAAGCTACGGCGCGCGCAAGAAACGGTGTTGAAACATAAACGCCCATACCACCTTGAATGATCTCTGGCAGCTTCATTGATTTTTCCTTTGTCTAAAATACCGTTTTGAAAGAACAATATTTATATGCTTACCAAAGAGTAGCAGAAAAAAGTAATCACACAATAAATACGAAAATACCTCAGCGGGAAATGCTTGACTCACGTATTTTCTTCATATAACTTTGCATTCAGTGGATCTTTTTTAAGAAAGGAATCTCATGGGACACTATGCGTCTGAAATGGAGCATGAAGATGCGAAAACAAAGAGGCTCCGGCTTCGATATCACAGGGTTCGGAAAGAATTAAGTGGCACCCCCGCAACAAAATTCTCTCTTGGTGAATTAAGGGAAGCTCTCGATCTTTTAAGTGAGAAGAATACACCCCGATCCTTTAAGAATTCGGTCTTTGCAGAAGAAGTAATAAAAAAGATGCGCCGACTGTTGCGCAAGGCGAAAGCAAGAAAAAAGTTCTACTCCATAGAAGAGATGAATAAAGGGAAAAAATAAGGAGTCGAATTTTGTGTGAACAAAAGATCCATTCTCTCATGAGCGGATCTTTTTTATTGTATTTTTAAGGGACAATGCTATTCTTTAAAATAGGACTTCTCTGTCATTGGAGGTGTGCAAATGAAAACAATATTGTTGTTTCTTCTTTGTATCGCACTCGCTGTTTCCTTGGTCATTCTTGGGCTCAATTGGCGAAAGAAGGTGCTTCGGCGTCGAGCGGATAATCATGCTCGCGCTCTAGAGGAGATGTATTTACGCGACAGGCGAGAAGCCGAAGCGATGACCGCAACACTGAACAGTCCACCTAATCCCGAACGAGACGAGTTCTATCGTAATCTCGGAAATTGCTAAATGTTTGAAACCGGCTTGAGGGCCGGTTTTATTTATATGGAAAAATGGGAAAGCTGTGTTATTCCTCGAAATAACATAAAAATTAGGGATGAGTTGTCATTTAAGACAAGAAAGTATAATATATACAAGTTCTAAATTTTGCGTAGGTGGCGGAGCGGTCAATCGCAACAGACTGTAAATCTGTCGCCCACTGGGCTACGCAGGTTCGAATCCTGCCCTACGCACTATATAAAAATGAGCCGCTTTAATGCGGCCATTTTTATTAATGCGTAGGGAGAAAAGCACCTGCGTGCTTTTCGTCAGGATTCGAAAAGCGGAGCCATGTCGAGTCTGCGAGGCGGGCGAGCTAGGGTCGTGAGCACTTAGTGTTTTATAGTGCAAGTAACTATAAAAGACTTAGTGACTCCTGACCGAATCGCCTTATTGCGACCATCGGTCGCGGGCAGGATTCGAAAAGGCTGAATTTGTCGGAACGAGTACGTCTTCGAACGAAGTGAGATATGAAGCCTGTACTGTCCATGTAATGGAAGAAATTTCTGCCCTACGTATTTTTTCGTGTTACAATGGCAAGATATGGGTCCGACCAATATCTTATGATCAAAAAAAATAATAAGAAAAAAGATGGACTAAGTGATACCGCCCATCAAGAGATGCTCCGTACGTGGCTCGATATCGACACCAAAGCGATTGCGCATAATTTCAAGTTATTTCGTAAATTCCTTGGAAAGAAAACAAGCATACTCGCCGTTGTGAAATCAAATGCATACGGACACAATATTACCGAGTTTAGCGCAGAGCTCGTGTCTCGTGGTGTTGATTGGCTCGGGGTTGATTCGTTACTTGAGGCGCTGACCCTCCGCGCGAAAAAGATAAAAGCGCC